>CAZLIJ010000043.1:0-9539 GCA_964559305.1 uncultured Oscillospiraceae bacterium
GGCCGGGCGCGGTGGCTCTGTTCTACCTGGCGGATCACAGATAAACAGATATATATATAAACCGCCGTCATCCTTGTGATGACGGCGGTTTTTTCATTTTTAGTAGCCGGTCTTGAGGGTCAGCTCAAAATGATCCCCATCGGCAATGGGCGTGGTGTCGGCGCCGGTGTACACCCGGCCGCCGCTTTTTGTGACGCACCACCACTGCTCAAGACTGTCATCGGCGGCCTCCCCGTCAACGGTGGTGATAAAAAGCCCGTACTGGCTTTGCTGCCCCTGAGCGATACTCTCCTGCTCCAGCGCGCCGCCGAGATATGCCTCGTCGGTCTTAACGGTGAAGTCCTTCACCGCCCCGTCGGCGTGGATCACCTCCACGGTCACGGTCTTTTCACCGGCGTCCGGCGGAGTCTGAAAATATCTCCACAGAAAAAGTCCCGCTATTATCAGCACCGCCAAAGCCGCGGCGGTGATAAGCGTCAGTTTTTTGTGTTTCACGGCCTCACCCGTTTCTCCGCCATACGGCGGGGGAGCACAGCAGCACAATGGGGTATATCTCCAGTCTGCCGATGAGCATATCCAATATCAGGACGATTTTGGATGCCCATGAGAACACGGAATAGTTGCCCGCGGCGCCCACCAGAGAAAGGCCGGGGCCTATGTTGGAAATACAGGCGATGGTGCCGGTGAGATTGGTGGTCAGGTCAAGCCCGTCCAAAGTCAGTATCAGTACGGAGCCGGCGATTATCAGCATGTACATGATGAAAAACGTGCCGGCGTAGCGCACGGTCTGGTCGTCCAGCGCCTTGCCCTCCAGCCGCACACGGTTGATGCTTCTGGGGCGTATCAGCTTTTTTATCTCGCAGAACGCCGACTTGATGATGATAATGAATCTGGAGACCTTGATGCCGCCGCCGGTGGAGCCGGCGCAGGCGCCCACAAGCATCAGCATCACCAGAAGCCACCGGGAGTATTCCGGCCAGAGATCGAAATTGGTGGTCGCGTAGCCTGTGGTGGTGATTATGGACGCCACCTGGAAATACGAATACCGCAGCGCGGTGAAGAAATTACCGAACAGGCTGAGGATATTGATGGCAATGGTCACCACGGCGAACAAAATTATGCCCAGATAGGTGCGCAGCTCCTCACTTTTCAGCGCGGCCTTGAAGTTGCCGATGAGAATGAGGAAGTAGAGGTTGAAGTTCACGCCGAACAGTATCATAAAGGTGCCGATAACAATGTCTATATAGGCGCTGTTATAGTAGCCCACGCTGGCCGCCCTTGTGGAAAAGCCGCCGGTGCCGGCGGTGCCGAAGGCGTGGAGCAGCGCGTCGAAAAAGCTCATGCCGCCCAGAAGCAGCAGCACAGTCTCCACAATGGTCATGGCCACATAGATAAGATACAGTATGGCGGCGGTCTTTTTGGCTCTGGGCACCAGCTTGCCCACGGTGGGGCCGGGCACCTCGGCGCGCATGACGTGCATATAGTGGTCGCCTGACATGGGCAGCACGGCCATGATGAACACCAGCACACCCATGCCGCCTATCCAGTGTGAAAAGCTGCGCCAGAACAGGCAGCTTTTATTCATGGCTTCCACGTTTGTCAGTATGCTGGCGCCGGTGGTGGTGAAGCCGGAAACGGTTTCAAAAAGGGCGTCTATATAGTTGGGGATCTGGCCGGCCAGAACAAAGGGCAGGGCGCCGAAAAGGGACATGATTATCCAGGAAAGGCCCACCACGGTAAAGCCCTCCCTGGCATATATCTCCTCGCTTTTCGGTTTGATGCTGATAAGCAGCCCGCCCGCCGCGGCGGTGACGGCGATGGTGATAAGAAAGGGCAGTACGCTCTCGCCATAGCACAGCGCGGTGACAAGAGGCAGCAGCAGCAGCGCCGCTTCAATGAGCAGCACCCGCCCCAGTATCTGCCAAATCATACGATAATTCATTATTCGGCCTCTAATATATCGTCCAGATCGTCAAGGCCGTTGTCGGTGGTGACAATTATGGCCCTGTCCCCGGCCTTGATGCGGGTGCCGCCGTCGGGGATCTGGCTTTTCCCGTTGCGGACAACGGAGGCTATGAGCATATTGGGCTTAAGCTTAAGATCCTTAAGCGGACGGTCGATGCACTTTGAGCCCTGACGCACGATGAATTCCAGCGCCTCCACACGTCTGTCCACCAGCCGGTACAGCGTTTCCACGCTGCTGCCCATGGAGTTTTGCATGGCCCGGACGTATCTGACGATCTGCTGGGCCACCAGCAGCTTGGGGCACACTATGCAGTCAAGGGTGGTATTGCCCAGCATCTCGGAAAAATGCTCCTCGTTGACCTTTGTCACGACCTTGCTGACGCCAAGGGTGCCGGCGTACATGGATATGATAATATTGTCCTCGTCATAGCCGGACAGGGCCACAAAAGCGTCGGCGTTTTTAAGGCCCTCTTCTATCAGCACATCCCGTCTGGTGCCGTCGCCCAGTATTATCCTTGCCTTGGGCAAAAGCTCCGCCAGACGCTCGCATTTGTCGGCGTTGCGCTCTATTATGGTGACGTCCATACCTGCCGCGCAGAGCTTGGATGTGAGGTATATGGCTATACGGCTGCCCCCCAGAATGATAACGCTGCTCACAGGCTTGCGATAAGCTCCCGCGTCCATGAAAAACGCTCTCAGCTCGGCCTGGGGTCCGGCGATGCTTATACTGTCGCCGCTGTGGAGTATGAACCGGCCGTTGGGGATAAAAACATCCTCGTCCCGCTCCACGGCGCAAACCAGCACTCTGCCCCGGAATTTATCGCTCAGGTGTCTCAGCGGCACGCCGCCCAGCTTGCTGCCCTTGGGTATGCGGTATGTCACCATGTCCACGCTGCCGTGGGAGAAAGTCTCCACCCGGGCGGCAGTGGGAAATTGCAGTATGCGGGAAATCTCCGCGGCGGCCTCCAGGTCGGGATTGATGGCCATGGAAAGGCCCAGGGTCTCCCGAAGAAATTCGCCCTGACTGAGATATTCCGGACTGCGGATGCGGGCCACGGTATATTTTGTACCCAGCTTCCGCGCCGCCATGCAGCAGACCATATTAACTTCGTCCTGTCCGGTAGCGGCAATCAGCATATCGGCGGTGCGCACGCCCGCCTCGTCCAGCAGCTCAAAGCTGGCGCCGTTGCCCTCGATACAGATAACGTCCAGATCGTTGGAGGCCCGGATTATCTTGTCGGGATTGGAGTCGATGACGGTGACGTCATGGTGCTCCTCGGCCAGCTGCTCGGCGACAGTATATCCAACCTTGCCCGCGCCGGCCACTATGATCTTCACAGAAATCACCTGCTTAATTAATTTTTCAACTCAAAATATCGCTTGATGGTGCAAGCCATTATATCACGGAAAGTCAAGCTTTCAAATAGCATTTTTACCGATTTGTCCCTTGCGGAGGACGGGAAATTTGTGTTAAAATAACAACTTATACAACGGGGGTGAAAACATTGGAAATATACGAAAAAAAGCTGACCGTGAAGTCTGACTATGCGGCCATGAACGGGTACCTGCGTCCCTCCTCCATGTTTGCCATAATGCAGGACGCCGCGGCTGCGGACGCCGCCTTGCGGGGCGCGGGGGACGATGTGACCGCCCACCGGGGAATACTGTGGATGGTAGTGCATATGCGCGCTCAGGTGGTAAGCCTGCCGGCCTATGGGGACGACATCTCCGTAGTCACCTGGCCCGGCGGTGTCAAGCACGGGCTTTTCACCCGCTTTTATCAGCTTCTCGATCACCGGGGCAGCCCGGTGGTCAGCGCCAGCGGCAGCTGGGTTCTGGTGGATGCCGCTACCCGCAGTCTTGTAAGGGCGGCAGACCTTGTTTTGCCCCAGGTCATTACCGGCCGTGAGATAGACCTGCCCCGGCGCATAAAAGTCCCGGAACTGCCCAACAAAGTCTCCTTTACCGCCCGGTACAGCGACGCGGACATAAATGGCCACATGAATAACGCCAAATATCTTGACGCGGCGGAGGATCTTCTGCCCCGGGATTATCTCATGACCCACACCCTGCGTCGGGCGGATGCGGACTATCTCAGCGAGGTGCTGCCGGGTGAAACGCTGTCCCTGGGCTGGGGCGAAAAAGACGGCGACTGGTATTTTCAGGGCGAAACCGACAGTCCCTGTTTCAGAATCAAACTGGGTTACAGGTAAAAATGTAGCGTCCGCAACATTTTTCAGCGGGAATTGCTGATACTATAAGACCATGAATAATACTGAATCAAAAGATTATATTGAACCCAACTGCTGCTTTGACGCCGGCATGGAAAACCTTCCCGATGGCCGGGCCACCGGGCGCACAGTGCCCGTGCCCCAGATAATCGCCCGTCTGGACGGACTTTTTGACCGGGGGCTTGAGGCTGACGCCAAAAGCTTTCTCAACACCTGGCGCTGCTGCGCTAGGGCCATGGGCGACTGGCGGGGGGAGCTTTCGCTTTTGTCGGAGCTCATGGGTCTGCACCGGCGCACCGGCGATAAAAAGTCCGCCATGCAGGCCGTGGACGACGGCATGGAGCTTATAAAGACCCACGCCCTCTGCTCCACCGTTTCCGGGGCCACCATCATGCTCAACGCCGCCACCACCATGAAGGCCTTTGGCCGGGCGGGGGACTCGCTGCCGGTTTTTCAGCAGGTCTGCCGGGTCTACGGCGAAAAGCTTGATCCGCTGGACTACCGCTTCGGCGGGCTTTACAACAACATGGCTCTTTCATACGCAGATCTGGGCGACACCGCCGCCGCGGAAAAATACTTTCAGCGGGCTATGGCGGTCATCCGCACCTGCCAGAACCCGGAAAACGAGCTGGCCGTGACGGAGTGCAACATGGCTCATATGTACGACCGGGCCGACGGGGAGGATGAGCGTATCGGCCAGTGTATGGAAAGGGCATGGGCATATCTTGATTCCCCTCACCTGCCCAGGGACGGCTACTATGCTTTTACCGCGTCAAAATGCGCCCCGGCCTTCGACTATTTCGGCTACTTCATATACGCGGGTCAGCTGAAGGAAAGGGCGGAAAAAATTTATGCGGGGAATAGATGAGGCCAGAAAATTATACGACGATTATGGCCGGGACATGATAAGCTCCTTTTTTCCGGAATACGAGGAGCGCATAGCCGTGGGGCTGGCGGGACACGGCAGTCAGTGCTTCGGCTTTGACGACGACATCTCCCGGGACCACGATTTTCAGCCCGGCTTTTGTCTGTGGCTGACCGATGTGGACGACATCAAGATCGGTGCGGAGCTGCAAAGCGCGTACCTGACTATTCCCGCAAACTCATCCGGCGGGCGCAGCCTTATGGGCGACACCGCCGTGGGCGTGCGCCGCACCGGCTTTTTTTACAGCCGCTACTTAGGCTCCGAGGGCGCGCCGGAATCCTGGAGGCAGTGGATGAGCATCCCCTCCTGGGCGCTGGCGGAGGCTGTCAACGGTCAGGTGTTTCGGGACGATCTGGGGGAATTTTCCGCCGTCAGAAGCGCCCTGCTCACCGGTATGCCGGAGGATGTGCGCAAAAAGAAGCTGGCCGCCCGGGCTTTTACCATGGCCCAGGCCGGGCAGTATAATTATACCCGCTGTCTCCGCCACGGGGAGGAGGGCGCCGCCATGCTGGCGGTAAGCGAATTCGTCAGCGCGGGGGCCGACATGATATACCTTCTCAACCGCCGGCATATGCCCTATTACAAATGGGCGCTGCGGGGCATGGACAGCCTTGAAACTTTGTCCGACATGAGATACCCGCTTGAATTTCTGCTCACCGGCCCCAACGACGGCCCGGGGCAGGAACTGAAGGCGGGGGTCATCGAGGACGTAAGCGCCGCTGTGATAAAAGAGCTGACAGCCCAGGGTCTTACCGACAGCTGTCAGGATTTTCTTGAACCCCACGCCTATGAGATAACGGAGCGCATCCAAAACCCGGAAATACGGGAAATGAACATATCGGAGGGCTGAAAATGACTATTACATGGTTGGGCCGCGCCTGCTTTAAGATCACACACGATGGTTATTCCATCGTTATCGACCCCTATTCCGCAAATTCCACCGGATACCCGGAAATGCACACGCAAGCCGACATGGTGCTTGTCAGCCACGACCATCCGGGCCACAACAATGTCGCCGCGGTGAAGCTTTCCGGCACAGGCCGAACCTGCCCCTTTACCATTGAAAAGGTTCAGGTCTCCCATGATGAGAGCACCGGCCTGCTGCGGGGTATGAACACCATCCACATCCTTGAAGCCGGCGGGCTTAAGCTGGTGCACACAGGGGATGTGGGCCGTTTATGCGACGACGGGCGGCTTTTCGCGCCGGACGTGCTTATGACCGCCTGCGGCAGCTTCCGCACCCTGCCGCCTTATGTGATGAAGGAAATGGCCGACGCCATGTGCCCCAACGTGATAATTCCCATGCACTATCACCACGAGGGCTACGGAAACCGGCGCCTTTCCACGCTGGAGGATTTCACCGGCCTTTATATCGACGAGGCGGACATCATACCTTATCCCTCCAACACCATAGAGATAACAAAGGATATGCCCCATCAGGTGGCCGTTCTTACATACATGAAACCGTAACAAAGCGCCGGAGATAATTTCTCCGGCGCTTCGTTCCTCTTTTGCTTATTTCTTCCCCTTGGCATTTGCCTTGGCGATGAATTTATCGTTCCAGATGATAAACCTCTCGTGTCTGCCCTTACCTATGGGGCCGCAATCGTCGCTGGCGGTGACTTCAAACACAAGCTTTCTGCCGTCAACCTCCACAAGCTCGCTGTCCACCGTGACCTTCATACCCAGGGGGGTAGCCGCGTCGTGGGAGATGTCCAGATGGGTACCCACCGTGCCCTGTCCCGGCTCCAGGGCGTCCGCCACGGACTTTTGACAGGTCTGCTCCATAAGCGCTATCATGGAAGGTGTGGCAAAAACCTCCAGCTCGCCGCTGCCCACAAACTTTGCGGTATTGTCGTGGGTAACAACGGTCTCGCCGCGGCCTTTTATTCCTGCTTCAAGCATTTTGTGTGATCATTCCTTTACTAATTGATGCAGCTATGATACCATTGCGCAAAAAAATTTTCAACCGATAAAAAGAGCTTCGGCGAGACTGACCGAAGCTCTTCGACTGCGGGGGGCGCAGTCTATATTTGGATTTACGACATCCTGATAATGTTATAACATAAGTGCCTGACATTTGCAACAGTTTTTTAAAAAATGTTTTTACAAATTATTTGTATCTGTCGTAATTATACAAAATATTTGAACCTTCAGGCGGCTTTTTTGTCTCTTGTATTGATAGTGCCGCGGAAAACCACATATCTGTCGAACAAAAATTCCGTCACAAGATTGGCCACCATATTCACAAAAAGCACAAGATAGTGATTTCCGCCGGCCACGGCCCAGAGGTTTCCAAGCCAGGTGGACAGGGGCGTGAACACGGCGTAATAACCCAGCACCTTCATCATTGCCACCGGCACGTTGGCCGCGGATTTGAAGGTATAGGCCCGGTTGAGCGTGAAGTTCCATATTACCGACAGTACAAGACCAATAAGGTACGCGGGCCAGTAAGGCAGGCCGGTGAACTCGTTTAGAAGGGCAAACACGCCAGCTTCGATAGCTCCGGCAGAGCATGAGAACAAAAGGAATTTGACAGCCTGTACCGTAGTTTCTTTGCCGGAAAGTTTTTCCGCTTTTTTCATTCGACGACCTCGACCTTATCGCCCGGGCGCACCCGGCCGGACTTAAGTATCTTCACGAAAATGCCCTCTCTGGGCATGACGCAGTCGCCGGTTATCCGGCGTATCTCGCAGTCCTGATGGCACTCCTTGCCTATCTGGGTCACTTCGGTCAGCGCCTCGCCTATCATCAGCCTTGTGCCCACGGGCAGGGTGTACACCGTGATCCCCTTCACGAGGATATTTTCAGCGAACGCTCCGTGCTGAAGGGTGAAGTCTATCTTCTTTTGCATATTCGCCACGCTCTCCACTCCCAGCAGGCTGACCTGCCGGTGCCAGTGGCCCGCGTGGGCGTCGCCCTCTATGCCCCAGTCCTCTTTCAAAAAAGCCTCCGGCACTTCATGCTTCTGGATGCCCCGCACCTCGCTGATGTTGATCGATACTACTTCCGCCATTTTATCTCTTTCCTTTCGTTATGCTCAAATACGCGCCGTATTCTCTCTCAAAAAGGTTCCGCTTTTGCCGCCGGTCTTTTTCAGCAGCCGTATATCGCTTATGACCATATCCTTCTGCACCGCCTTGCACATATCGTACACTGTCAGCGCCGCCACGGACACCGCCGTCATAGCTTCCATCTCAACGCCGGTAACGCCTGTGCATTTTGCCGTGGCGGTTATCTCCACCGCCAGCTCGTCTTCGTTCATATTGAAGTCTATGTCCACGCCGGAGATCATGATGGGATGGCACATGGGGATAAGCTCCGGCACGCGCTTTGCGCCCATTATGCCGCCAATCTGGGCCGTGCCCAGCACGTCGCCCTTGGCCATACCGCCGGATTTTATCAGCTCAAAGGTGTTTTTATTCACCAGCACCCTGCCCGCGGCCACAGCCGTGCGCACAGTTTCGCTTTTTTCGGAAACATCCACCATTCTGGCCCGGCCGCTGCCGTTAAAATGAGAAAAATCTTCTGCCATTATTATGCCTGTCCTTTCTCAAGGCTAACCGCCTATCCTGTTCATATCCCGCAGCGAAGCGGAGCGCTCGGTTGCGGACAGTGCCCCGTGCTGCCGGGGCTTGTGGGCTATGGCCAGCTTCAGCGCCCAGGTCAGCTCCGCCCCGTGGAGGCCCTTCAGGCGTATCTCCTCCGGCGAGTGCAGGCAGGGCTTCAAACAACCGTCGGGGGTAAGTCTCAGCCGGCTGCAGGAATCGCAGAATTCGTGGCTCAGGGGGCTTATCAGCCCCACCCGGCCCTTGCCGTCCGGCAGTTTATATAATCTGGCCACGCCGGATTCTTCATCCAGAGGCTTCAGCTCCGGCACCTTGTCCAGCACGGCGGAGTTTGGGATATAGGCCTGCGGCGAAAAGGTGTGGGCAGAGCCGATGGGCATAAGCTCAATAAAGCGCAGCTCCACCGGGCAGGAGCGGGTCAGCTCCACAAGCTTGTATATCTCGTCGTCGTTAAAACCGCCTATAAGGACAGTGTTCAGCTTTATGGGGGTCATGCCGCACTCAAAGGCGGCGTCAATGCCCAAAAGCGTGTCTCTTATATTGCCGCCCCGGGTTATTTTTTTGAATTTGTCCGGGTCCAGAGTGTCAAGGCTTATATTCACCCTGCTCACTCCCGCCTCCTTCAGCTCTCTGGCCATGTCCGGCAGGCGGGCGCCGTTGGTGGTCATGGAAAGATCCCTTATCCCCGGCACCGAGCCTATTCTTTCGCACAGCTCAACTATTCCCCTGCGCACCAGCGGCTCGCCGCCGGTTATGCGTATTTTATTTATGCCCAGCTCTGCGGCAGCCCGGGCGATCTCCACCAGCTCGTCGTCGCTCAGGCAATCCCAGTCCCGGGGTATGGCCCCC
>CAZLIJ010000044.1:0-9434 GCA_964559305.1 uncultured Oscillospiraceae bacterium
TGCCCTGCGGCACATGATCATCCTGGTGAGAAAGATCTCAAAATAATCCATCACCGAGCCGTAATGGGTGTCAACGGACAGCTTGAGCTTTATAAGAGTGTGGTTTTCGTTTATTTTAAGCTCCGCCTTTTTCACCGAGTAGTTCACCCTGTCGTGGATATCGAAGGTGGTCTGGTCGGTGTTGCGTACCCTGCTGCGGCGCACGTCGGACTTGTCCGCCAGAATAAGGGCGGCGGCCATGGGGCTGACGGGCTTGCCGGTGCCCTCGTCATGGTTGCCGATGGCAGTGACGATCTCGGCTATCTCGGCGGAGTCCATATCCATGTCGTCCAGTATGCGAAAGGCCATCACCGCCCCGGACTGGGAGTGCTCGATGCGGTTGACAAGATTGCCGATGTCGTGCATATAGGCGGCGATCTTGGCAAGCTCCACCTCCCGCTCCGGGTAGCCCAGCGTTTGCAGAATATAGCCGCACTCCTCCGCCACCAGACCCACATGGGCAAAGCTGTGCTCGGTATAGCCCAGCGCCACCAGCGACTCGTCCGCCTTTCTTATATATGTGTTTATTCCCGGATTTTTGCGTATTTCCTCAAATGTTACCATATTTCTCCTTTTTCAGAATACCACCGTTATTTCGGTGCCTTTGCCCGGCTCGCTTTCAAGCTCCACCCGGGCGTTGTGGTAGATAGCGCCGTGCTTGACTATGGAAAGCCCCAGTCCGGTGCCGCCCACGTCCTTGGAATGGCTCTTATCCACCCTGTAAAACCGCTCGAACACCCGGGGCTGGCTTTCCCGTGGGATGCCGATGCCCGTGTCCTTCACGCTCCAGCGCACATCGCTGCCCACTGAAAGGGTCTCAACCGTCACGCTGCCGGATTCTTTGTTGTATTTTATGGCGTTATCAATAAGATTATATACCATCTCGTCAAGAATCTGCTCAACGCCGCTGACCGTGATATGTTCCCCCTTGAGAGTGACGGTGACATTCTTCTTTTCGGACTCGGGAGCCAGCCGGTCGATGACCCGCCGGGACAGGTCATAGAGATCCACGCTCTTTTTTTCCGGCGCGAAGGATTCCTCGTCCAGGCGGGAAAGCTTTATTATATCCTCCACCAGAGCTATTAGCCGGCGGGATTCGCTGTAAATATCCCCGGCAAACTCTCTTGCCTTGTCAGCGGGCGCCAGCCCGTCCTTTATAAGCTCGGCAAAGCCGGATATTGATGTGAGCGGCGTTTTCAGCTCATGGGAAACGTTGGCGGTAAACTCCCGGCGCAAAGCGTCCCTCTGCTCCCGCTCGGTGACGTCCATTATCACCAGCACTGCCCCCGTGACCTGCCCGGAGCTTATAACCGGATTTGCCATCACCTGACAGCTGCGCCCGTCCACAGCCAGCAGCGCCTCCCCATGGCGGCCTGCCAGAGCGTTATCCACCGCGGCGGCAAAGCGGGGCTCTTTATTGAGAAGATACACGCTGCCGGATCCCTGAGCTTCACCGGCGGAGAGAACCTTGAGGGCGCTTGAATTGTGGGAGAGCATATTGGCCTGACTGTCCACAAGGATAAAGCCCTCGCTCATATTTTCCGTTATTGTGGAAAACTCCTTCTGCTTGCGCTGCAATTGCTCTATCTGGGCGCGGATGGTGCTGTTTTGCTCCCGCAGGCGCAAAACAAGCGGCTCCAGCTCTTTAAGCTCGGGGCTCAGCCTGGGGTCGTCAAGGTCCAGCTTATTTATGGGCCCGGTGATTTTTTTTGCCAGCCGACCTGCCAGCAGAGCCGACAGCAGCAGCGTGAGCACAAGTATCCACGATATGGGCGTTATCATGCCCATAAGCAGCGTGCCCACGGTTTTCTGCACGCAGGCCACCCGCACCACCGTGCCGTCCCCGGCTTTCAGCGCGTAATAGAGGGTCTTTTCCAGAAAAACGTGGGAATAGTGCTCTGATCTTCCGCTGCCGTTTGCAAGGGCCTGGCGCACCTCCTGCCTGTCAAGGTGGTTCCCCATAGCCGCGGCGTCGCCCACGCTGTCGTACAGCACCGTGCCGTCGCCCCTTATCCATGTCACCCGGTTTTCCGTTTCAAGGCCAGCGAAATAATCAGCCCCGGCGGATTCCACGCCCCGGGCCACAAAGGCCGCCTCGCCGGAAAGCTCCGAGTACACCCTGTCTTCAAAATAGCCGTAAAGAATGCCCATGAAAACAGCCACACATACGGCAAAAATCAGCACGCCCAGCAAAAGGGTGCTGCGAAATATCTTAGCGGTCATTGGCCGTCACCTATCCTGTAACCCACGCCCCGCACAGTCTCTATGCACTCCCCCGCTTCTCCCAGCTTTTGTCTTAAGGTGCGGATGTGCACGTCCACAGTCCGGCTTTCCCCATCGAAGGAATAGCCCCAGACCCGTTCCAAAAGGGCGTCTCTTGTGAGCACCGCGCCCTGCCTTTGCAGCAGCGCGCATAAAAGCTCAAACTCCTTGAGCGTCAGGGCTACTTCCCTGCCGCCCGCTTTCACAATGTGTTTTTCCGGGTCGACATACAGCTCCCCCAGCCGGAACGCTCCGGCGTCGGGGCGCGTATCAACGCGCCGCAGCACAGCTCTTACCCGGGCCACCAGCTCCATCATGCCAAAGGGCTTGGGAATATAGTCGTCAGCCCCGGAATCCAGACCCAGCACCCTGTCGTATTCGCTGTCCTTCGCGGTCAGCATTATGACCGGTATGCCTTTTGTATTCATTTTTTCCCGCAGCTTTCCCAATACCGAAAGCCCGTCCTCCTCCGGAAGCATTACATCCAGAAGCACCAGCTCCGGGCACACCTCGTCCATGGCCTGCCAGAACAGCGACGGTCTTTCGAAGCCCCGGGCTTCAAAGCCCTGGCTTTCCAGTGTGTAAACCACTAATTTGCGTATGCTGTCGTCATCTTCAAGGAGATATATCACCGGTCAACGCCTCCCTTCTTTTTACAGTATAGCTTATCTGTGTTAAATTGAAAACATCCCGTTTGTAAAATTGCGGTAAACAAGCTGTATATTAATTAAAATTTTTGAAGTAACTGATTGCAATTTACGACATATGCGGGTATAATTTCAAAAAGAATGGTCAATTACAGAACCATAGGGGGACACTTTATGATAAAGCCTTCGCTTCCTGACCTCAAATACGATTTCTGGAAATATATAGTTTCCGGCGTGGGCGGATACCTGCTGGGCTCGCTCAATGTGGGCACCATGCTTTCAAGAGCTGCCTATAAAGACGACATACGCACCCACGGCAGCGGCAACGCGGGCGCCACGAATATGGCCCGCACCTTCGGTCTGCCCGCCGGTGTTCTGACCCTTAGCGGGGATATGCTAAAGGGCGTGGTCTCCATGTCTCTGGGCAAATACCTGGCCGGTAACGTGGGATTGGCGGCGGCAGGCGCGGGCTGCGTGGCCGGTCACTGCTGGCCCCTTTATTACGGCTTCCGGGGCGGCAAGGGCGTGGCAGTTGGGGCCGCGGCGGCGCTGATGATAGACCCCCGGGTATTTGCGGCGGCGCTGGCTGTTTTTGCGGGCACGGCATTTACGTCAAAAAAGGTATCAGTGGGCTCCCTTTGCGCCGCGGCGTCGCTGCCGGCGGCCACCATGGCTTTCCGGCTGGGAGTACCCAAGACCCTGCTGTCCATATTCGCGGCGGCTGTGGTCACGGCGGAGCACGGGCCCAACATCAAGCGGCTTATAGCCGGCACGGAGCCGGATTTTTCCCTTGGCAAGATGAAGAACATTCCCATCATAGGCAAAAAACTTAATTTTGGGGGAGACAAATGAAAATTGCGGTAGTGACCGGCGCTTCCTCCGGCATGGGCCGGGAATTTGTCTACGCGCTGGACAGGCAGCAGAACTTTGACGAGATATGGGTGCTGGCCCGCAGAGAGCAGCGGCTCATTGATTTGCAGACCCGGGTGCGCGCCCGGGTGCGGCCCATACCCTGCGATCTTTTGAAGCGGGAGAGCGTTTACGCCTATCGGGATATGCTGGAAAAGGAGCGGCCTGAGGTGGCCGTGCTGGTCAGCGCCGCCGGCTTCGGTCTTTTCGGCACCTTCAGCGAAATGCCCATGGACGAGCAGCTGGACATTATCGGCCTTAACGATCAGGCTCTCACCGCCATGGCCTATGTCACCCTGCCCTACATGAAAAAGGGCTCGGTCATTTATAACATGGGCTCCATGTCGGCCTTTCAGCCGGTTCCGTACATAAATGTCTACGGCGCGTCCAAGGCCTATGTGCTCAGCTTTTCCCGGGCGCTGCGGGTGGAGCTTAAGCCCAGGGGCATAAAAGTGATGGCCGTGTGTCCCGGCTGGATAAGCACAGAGTTTTTCGACCGGGCCGTCACCGACGACACCATATCCTACTACAACCGCTATTACCCGCCTGATAAGGTGGTGGAGCAGGCTTTGAAGGACATGAAGCGGGGCAAAGCCGTTTCCGTGCTGGGCGCTCCAGAGCAGCGGCAGGTGCGCCTTGTGAAGCTTCTGCCCGTGTCCGTTGTCATGCGCACCTGGTGCAGGCAGCAGAAAAAGCTTTAATTGCAAAACAAAAATACCGTTCCGGCTTCGCTTTGCGGCGGCCCGGAACGGTTTTTTATTCCTTCAGTTCAATTATCTCTGGTTCGCCCGGCTCGCCGCCGCAAATGCACAGCCACCAGTTTCCGCAATATTCCAGAGTGCGTATGGGCACGCCGTTTATCTCCCTTGCAAGCCGGCCCTCCGCCACGGCGGAAAAGCTGTCCAGTCCCTGCGCAAGGCCGCCGCCGGTATATTTCACATAGCTCTCCTTGGCGCACCAAACTTTGAAAAAATCCTCCGTGTGCGCGCTCAGATAGTCCGCTTCCAGTGGGTGAAAAAACCGTCTGGCTATGCGAACGGCGCCGCAGCGCTGGTATTTTTGCAGATCGGCGCCCACAGGGGCGCAGGACAGCACCGCCAGCCATACGCCGCCGCTGTGACTGACGGAGGCGTGGATGGGCGCGTGGGGAAAATAGGGCTTCCCCTCCCGTTCACGCATAACTTCAAGGGCGGGGTCTGAGGGCGAGATGCCCAGCCTGTCCGCCGCCGCCCGGCGCAGCCGCTCCTGAGTGCGGCCATGCTCCGTGTCGGTGCGGATATAATACACCGAATCCCTCACGGCTCGGTTATGCCGTGCTCCTTCATATAATCCAGCACGTCGCACACCCGCCTGAGCTTCCACACATCCCTTGTGGGAATGGTAGTGTCGAAGCGATCTTCAAAAGCGCACACGATGTTCATTATATCAAAGGAGTTCAGCTCCAGATCGGCCACAAAATCCGTATCCATTGTCAGGCCGGTCTTGCCGGTGACGTTATATACAATGTCTTTTACAAGCTCAAACATTGCCATGCTCCTCAAACTGTATTTCTTTTTATCTTTCTGGACGCGGTCTTTTCAAATTCCTTTTCCCGGATATTTATCATCTGTATCTGCTGGTAAGAGGGCAGATTTTTGTTGATGACGTCTATTTCTTTTTGCAGGCCCTCCAGTATCTCGTAGGAGGACATACCCTCCGTGGCCTGGGGGTCGGGGCAGATGCTGGCCACCACCTTCACATCGTCGGTGGCGTCGCCGCCGGAGGTGCCGCTTACCAGCACTTCCTTCACCAGAGGCAGCGGGGCGATAAGAGCTTCCAGCATTTCCGGGGACACCTTGTTGCCGTTTTTGCACACGATAAGGTTTTTCTTGCGGCCTGTTATGTAGAGGAAGCCGTTTTTGTCCATATAGCCCAGATCGCCGGTGCAGAACCAGCCGTCCGCGTCAAAGGCCTGGGCGGTAAGCTCCGGGTCCTTATAGTAGCACTGCATCACGTTGGGCCCTTTTATCAGTATCTCCCCATCCACAAATCTGACCTGGCAGCTGGGCACCACATGGCCCACGGAGCCGTTTTCGCAGCTGGTCATGGAGTTGACGGAGATAAGAGGCGAGCATTCGGTTATGCCGTAGCCCTGGAGCACCTTGATGCCCAGCACGTCCAGCGTGTCGGAAAGCTCCCGGCTTATATGGGCGCCGCCCACAACGCACTGGTTTAGTGTGCCAAGGCCGCCCTTTTCCTTTATGCTCAAAAGCTTGCTCTTCATAAATGACAGATGGAATCTGGCGAGAAACTTGTTTATTTTTATAAGCTTATTGACCTTCTCGGTCATGCCCGCGTCGGCCACGCCCTTCATCATGCCCTTATACATGGCCTCCACCATCAGCGGCACGGCCGCTATTGTGGGCGCCTTTGAAAGCTTCATATCCCTGAGCATGGTCTTGAGATCGCCGTTTATGGTGATCTGGATGCCGTTTATCATGTTGCCCATTACAGTGCTGTTCAAGCCATAGGTATGATAAAGGGGCAGGGGTGAAAACAGGTCCTGAGTTCCTCTGGCGATGACAACGCTTTCCGTGGCGTTAACAAGAATGTTGTGCTGGGTCAGCAGCACGGGCTTGGAAGCGCTGGTGGTGCCGGAGGTGAATACGATGGAGGAGTTCATTTCCGGGCGCAGATTGTCGCCCACAGGCATATCCATAGCCTTGCCCTTTTCGCACAGGGTGCGGAAGTTGACCTCGCCCTTGTCCGTTGCCATGGGTATGAGGTATTTCAGCGTGCCGTCATCCAAAAGGGGCTGGCAGATGGGCAAAAATGTGGGGGAAGCGAAGGCCGCTGTCACATCCGCCCGGCGGATAAGCGTTCTTATGGTGTCGTCGGGCTGCTCGGTATCTATGGTGACAGCCACCGCGCCGGCGCAGTTGATGGCAAGGAACGATACCAGCCAGTCATAGCTGTTCTCGCCTGCTATGGCGATATGTGCGCCCTCCAGTCCGGCCACGCGCAGCGCCCGGGCCAGACCGAACACGTCGTCGCCCATCTCTTTATATGTATGAACCGTCAATTCACCCTTCCGGTCGAACTGGGAAATGCCCGGCTTGTCGCCGTGGGTGTCCGACAGATATTTTACATAGTCGTAAAATGTGTCGAAATACGGAATGTCGTACATCTTAAACTTTTTCATTACACTTTCTCCTCACATTTTGTTCTGTTATCGTCATGGGTCCATTCAAGCTCCGCCTTCATATCCTCGTATTTGTCCAGCAGGCCCAGAAACGCGTCCGCCGCCGCGGGGTCGAATTGTCCTCCCCGGCCCTTTTCGATCTCATTGCGGGCATAGTCAAGACTGCGTTCGGATCTGTAACGACGGGTGGAGGTCATGGCGTCGAAGGAGTCGGCCACCGCGATTATGCGGGCCTCCTCGGGGATATCGCAGCCGGAAAGCCCGTCGGGATAGCCCCTGCCGTCCCAGCGCTCATGATGACTGCGCACTATTCTCGCTATGCCTTTGAAAAATGAAATGGATGACATCAGCTCCGCTCCGCGGACCGGGTGGGTCTTTATGACCCTGAACTCATCGTCCGTAAGCGCCGAATCCTTCAGCAATATGGAATCGGGGATGTTCAGCTTGCCCACATCGTGGAAAAGACCCGCAAGGCGCACCCTTTCGCAGTACTCCTCGTCCCGCCCCATGGCCTGGGCTATACGCCCTGCGTAGTAGGACACCCGGTCGGAATGGCCGCGGGTATATATGTCTCTCGCGTCAACGGTGAGCCGCAGGATGCGTATAAGCTCCTTGTAGCTTTCGTTGAGCTTATCGTTTGCTTCGGTCAGCTCCTCGTTCTGGTCACGGATTATGCGCATCTGCTTGATGGATTTCACGCAGGATTCCACCAGCAGCTCCAGCTGGTCAAAGCGGTCGCTTTTTTCGTAATAGCCCTGGATATCCAGTGCCCGGATGGTCTTGATGGGGGGCGCCATGCTTTTGTGCCCGGTGAGCAGTATGATGAACAGGTCCTTGTTGAATACCCGTATCCGTTCAACCACCTGATCGCCGCAGATGGGCGTCATCAGAAAGTCCAGCAGCAGTATGTCATAGTTCCCGCCGCGCACTTTTTCCACTGCAGCCTCAGGATCGTTGGCCGTGTCCACAGTGTATCCCACGTTTTGGAAATATGACTGCAGCGTAAGAGTCATGACCGGATCGTCATCCAGCGCCAGAATGGAGATATCTCTTTTTACGCCTGTATCATTCACTCTTTTTCTCATCAGTTCTCATCCCTTTCATTTGCCGTCTGCGGCGAAAATGTGACATTTTCCAGCGGTATGGACATTCCGAAGACCGCTCCCCCTCCGGGGTTATCCTCCAGCCACATGCTGCCGCCGAATTTTCCCTTTACAACGGCGTTTGATATATAAAGGCCAAGTCCCGTGCCTTGAGTGCCCTTGCTGGTGGTCATCTCCCTGAAAAGCTTTGCCCGCACTCTCGGGTCCACGCCCGGGCCGGTATCGGCAACGTATATTTTCAGATTGTCCTCATCTTTTTTTACGCCAAGGGTTATAAGCCCGCCGTTTTTTTGCTTTTGGGCGTAAATGGCGTTTGAAATGAGGTTATTGAGCACCTGAATAAGGTTGTTCACGTCGCCGTGGAGTATTATATTTTCCTGTATCTCGTCCCGGCTGACAAGCTGGCACTGATTGCTCACCAGCTCGTGACGCATCAAAAGCGTGGAGCGCTTTATGAGATCACCCACGGTGAAGTTGGTATCCTGTGAGGCGCTGGCGTGGGCCGCCTGGCCCTTCACCGCCGTGATAATGTCCGACATATAGGAGCAGGAATCCCTTATCCTCGTCACCCAGGAATCCATCTCCCCGTATATTTCCCTGTAATCGTCGTCGTTCACGTCCGGGTCGTCCATGCTCTCCCGGCTCTCCGTCACAAGGTTTTCCAGCGCGGAGGCGCAGCCCGAAATGCTCATTATAGAGGTTTTCAGGTTGTGGGCAAGGCCGCCCACCATCTGGCCCAGAAAGGCCAGACGCTCCTGCTCCACCATGCGCATGCGGCTGTTTTCCAGCTGCTGAAGGCTGTTTTTAAGGGCGGTTATATCCTTAAAAATGCACACATAGCCCGTCAGCTTGTCGCTGATGAAAAGGGGCGTGACCTCGGCTATATAGTACAGCTTTTTCACTCCGTCCTCGCTGTTTTGCAGCACCGCCTGCTCATAAGAGACGCCTGACGTTTTGTCCCGGCAGGTCTCCACCGCCGTCAGCAGGTTATATATGGGCGTTTTGGCCTCCCTGTCCGTCTCGTTGGCGCTGGCGATGAGATAGCTGTTTTCCGTGATGTTATACTGGGTGCCGAACACAGCCCGGAAGGGCTGATTCATATTCATCACCAATCCCTTGTCGCTGAGCACGAGGTAGCAGTCCGATATGCCGTCAAGGACGTGCTGGGTGGCGATGGGCTGGATATCCAGCATGTGAAGCTGGTATATGGCGATGCCGTGGAAGAAAAGCGTGGCCACAAAGCTCAAAGGCGTGGCCGCTATTGACAGATTTATTACTCCAACCGTGGCTATG
>CAZLIJ010000045.1:0-7451 GCA_964559305.1 uncultured Oscillospiraceae bacterium
CGCCGGAAAAGGAACTGACGCTGAAAAAGCTGTTCACCCGCAGCATACCCCGTATCATCGCGGCCATGTTCGTTTGGGCATTTTTGTATAAATGCTGGCATCTTATGAGGGATTCCGCCTTCACCGCCGCCGCCCTTTTTCAGGGAGTAAAAGAGATCCTGTTATTCAAGCAGGAGTTTCATCTCTACTTTTTGCAGAAAATACTGCTGGTGTACGCTTTCCTGCCCCTGACGAGGCTGCTGGTGGCCGCGGCGGATAAAAAGCAGCTTGAATACGCGCTGGGGCTGTGGTTTATTCTGGCCATACTCTATCCCACCGTTAAGCCCTTCTGGCCCTTTTCACTGCTGGAGGGCACCCCCGCCCAGTGGATGATGAACTCCACCTACGGCGCCATTGGCTATGGCGTTCTTGGTTATTACATATGTGCGTACACGCCTGCCCGCCGCCGGGGCTTTGTCATGGCGGCTCTGGCCGGTTTTATACTTATTTTTGCCGGCACGGTATCTGGTTCCATCATTAGCGGCAAGATGTACGCCGGTTTTTACGAGGGGGATACGCTGGGCGTGTGCCTTATGGCCGCCGGTATTTTCGGGCTTGTACATACCGGCGCGGACAAGGCTCCGGAAAAGCTCTCCCGCGTCACGGGATATGTGTCCAAAGCCTCCTCCTGCATATATCTTGTCCATGTTTTCTTTCTTCGCTCCTTTACGGGGCTTATCCCCGGGGCAAATTCCCTGCCCACGCTGATATCCGTTCCGCTTTTCGCGCTGGTGATGTTTTTGTGCAGTCTGGCCGTTTACGCCCTGCTGTCCAGAATACCGTTCGTTAAACGCTGGCTCATATAAAAAGAATCCCGCCGGAGCTCCGGCGGGATTCTTTTGTGAGGCATTATTTTGTTACGGCGATTATTTCTATTTCGCAAAGAGCGCCCTTGGGGATGTCCTTCACCGCCACGCAGGAACGGGCGGGCTTGGAGGTGAAATACCTGGCGTACACGGCGTTGAATTCGGCAAAATCCTTGATGTCTGCCAGAAAACAGGTGGTCTTGATAACGTCGTCAAAAGTAAGGCCGCTGGCCTTGAGGATCTCGCCCACATTCTTGCAGGACTGCTCGGCCTGCTGGGCAACGGTGCTGCCGGAAAGATTGCCGGTGGCGGGGTCGATGGGCACCTGACCGGAGGCGAAAAGCATTCCGTTTGCGGATATGGCCTGAGAATACGGCCCGATGGCCGCGGGAGCCTTGTCTGTGTTTGTGATTTTGAACATGATATCAGCTTCCTTTCAAAATAATTAATCGTCCAGTATGATGTACCCGGCGCCGGAGAGGGCAGCGCGTATCTCCTCCACATGACCGGGGTTGCGGGTCTCCAACACCATGGAAACTACACAGGAATTGATCTCGGATTTCTGGTCTTCCCTGTTGTGGCTAATGCTGATGATATTTGCGCCGGTGCCCGCCACCAGCTCCAGCAGCCGGGTCAGCTGTCCGGGCTTGTCAGTGACCTTGGTGGTAAATTCGGTGATGCGCCCGGTCTTTGTAAGGCCCTTGGTGATAACTCTTGAGAGAATGCTCACATCGATATTGCCGCCGGAGACAAGGCACACGGTCTTTCTGTCGGAAGTGTCCGCTTTGCCGAACATGGCGGCGGCCACGCTGGCAGCGCCCGCGCCCTCGGCCACGGATTTGTGGGTCTCCATCAGGGTGAGTATGGCGGTGGCGATCTCGTCATCCGTCACAGTTACAACCTCATCCACATATTTTCTGCACAGCTCAAAGGTGATGTTTCCGGGTTTTTTCACTGCGATGCCGTCCGCGATGGTGGACACGCCCGCAAGCTCTGTCAGCCTGCCCTGACGCAGGGATTCGTACATACTTGCCGCCCCCGCCGCCTGAACGCCTATGACCCGGCAATCGGGTCTCAGGTGCTTGACCGCGTAGGCAAGTCCGCTGGCAAGTCCGCCGCCGCCGATAGAAACGATTATCTGGCCGCAGTCGGGCAGCTGATCCAGTATCTCCAGACCTATGGTGCCCTGTCCGGCTATGACGCGCTCATCGTCAAAGGGATGGGCAAAGGTGTAGCCGTGCTCTCTTGAAAGCTCAATGGCTCGGTTGTAGGCATCGTCGTAAACTCCGTCCACCAGCACCACCTCAGCGCCGTATTTTTTAGTGGCTTCGATCTTTGAAAGGGGCGCGCTGGCCGGCATACATATTATGGACTTAACGCCCATTTTTGTGGCGGAATAGGCTATGCCCTGGGCGTGATTTCCCGCCGAGCAGGCTATAACGCCTCTGGCCTTTTCCTCCGCCGTCAGACTGCATATCTTGTTATACGCCCCCCGGAGCTTGAACGCGCCGGTCATCTGCAAATTTTCGGCCTTGATATATATGTTTTCGCCAATGGCCGGAGCCTGAAAAAGCGGCGTCATCCGTGCCACACCGTCCAGCGTGCGCCGGGCGTCTTCTATCATTTCCATTGTCAGCATTTCTCTTGTCCTCCTGCGCAAATATACAGTAAGGTTTCGTCAAATAGAGAATAGCAAAAATAAATGGAATTAGTCAAGAAGCATAATTGCCAAAATTGTCCTCCGTCAGCGGACAATTTGACGGAAACTTTGCTATATGTACGCAGTTCGCGGACAATTGTCAGTCGTTTAGCAGCAGCCCGCGAAGCTCGGCCACGGTAGCAGCCTCGTATTCAGCGCCCGCGGCGGCAAACTCCCCCGGCTCGGCGTAGCCGTAGCCCACGCCTATGCAGGGGATATGGCATTTGTGAGCGCCGATGACGTCGTACTTCCTGTCGCCCACCATGACGGTGGTTTTTTTGTCGGCGTGAAGCTCCTCTATGGCGGCGGCCACCACTTCCCATTTCTGGGAGCGTGTGCCGTCAAATTCGCAGCCCATCACCAGATCAAAGTCGTTTTCCATACCCTCCAGCGCCATGATCTTCATCGCGTACGCCGTGGGCTTGGAGGTGGCCACAGCCACCTTGCGCCCGCTGGCGCGCAGCTCCTTTGTCAGCTCCCTTATCCCCGGATATACGCCGCACTCCCGCCAGCCTTCGGTTGAATAGCGCTCCCGGTAATACTCCACGGCCTTAAGAGCGTCCTCCCGGCTCATGGAATATCTCTCCATAAACATATCCACCAGCGGAGGGCCGCAGAAGCAGTAAAGCTCTCTCAGCTCGGCGCTGATTCCAAACTTTTCCAGTGCGTACTGAACGCATTTTGTAATTCCCTCAGCCGTATCGAACACCGTGCCGTCAAAATCAAGTAAAACAGTTTTGAACATCAAAAAATCTCCAATAATAAGTATGATTTGATTATATCCGCCGGGTCAAACCCTGTCAACCGGCATAAAATATTGTATCTGAGCACTTTTTTGATTGTGAGGTTTTGATATGACCACTGAATATTTTTTAGGCGCAAATTCCTGTGACGGCTTTGCGTCGCTGTACGGCGGCTTCTGCTGCGCACCCGGGGATTTTCTTTATATCATCAAAGGCGGCCCCGGCGGCGGCAAGTCCCGCTTTATGCGCCGCATCGGACGCTCGGCTGAGGAGCGGGGTCTGGATGTGGAGTACATTCTCTGCTCCGGCGACCCGGACAGTCTGGACGGGGTGTACATTCCTGAGCTCAGTCTGGGCTTTCCCGACGGCACCGCCCCCCATGTGATTGAGCCCAGGCACACGGCTGTTGACAGCTCTTATGTAAACCTTGGTTGCTTCTGCTCCTGCGATATGGAGCCGGCGGATGCCCAGTCTGTTTTGGAGCACACCGCGGCATACAAATCAAATTACAAATCGGCCTACGCCTTTTTATCGGCGGCAAAGTCTGTAAAATACGCGAGTTTCCCCGAAAATCTCCCCGCCGACGCCAGAGAAAACGCCATCCGCCGGGGCAAAACCACTGTCAGGCGGGAGCTGTCGGGCCTTGAGGGCCATGGCGGTCATGTGACAAAGCGCTTTGTACGGGCCATATCATGCAGCGGCGAGCTTGTGTTGAACTAAACATTATGTAAACTTACTCCCCGGATGTATGTTCTGGACGACAGGTTCGGGCTGGCCGGGGACTGCATGGGCGGAGCGTGCAGTGAGGCGCTGCGCCGGGGCTTTGACGTCATACTGTGCCCCTCTCCCCTGTGGCCGGAGATAACGGAGACTCTGCTTATCCCTCAGGCGGGGCTGGGCTTCACCTCCATGCCCATAGCCGGCGCGGCGCGGCATCTGCGGCTGGACAGGGCCGTGGCCGCGGGGGCTGATATGAAGGCTGTGCGCAAAAAAGAAAAGCTATACTCCGCCCTTATGGCCGACGCCATGAGCGAGCTTGCCTTGGCCAAGGCCAACCATGACGCTTTGGAGAAAGCTTACCGGCCCTATGTGGATTTCCCGGGGCTTACGGCCTACACCGACGAGATGCTCGCGGCCATATTCGGATAAAGCAATAACCGGACTGCAAAAATACAGTCCGGTTATTTTAATTTAGTCTATTGTCAGCGTCTGAGCAATGGCGGCAAGCTTTGCGCCGTAGCCTTCGGCGGCGGAGCTGGGATACACGGCGACAAGCGCCACGGTGTCCGCTCCGTTTTGCCTGAGCCAGAACTGTCTTGTAACGTTTTTTATCACAGACGTGCCCTGCCAGCTCTGTGCGTCATCCCCGGCCACGGGTTCGGAAGCGGTAAAGCCGTACCGGCTTTCCAGCGTTTTTTCCGCCGCGGTTACAGTAGTATTCTCCATGATGCTGAACGTAAGGCTAACGTCCGCGCAGTCCTTGGGGGATATCACCACAGGGCCGGTCTTTGTGCCCTGGGCTCCCTGAACGTTCCAGTCCTGAGCCGGTACAAGTATGTGGCAGCCTCTTAAACCCAGCTTATTTGCCTTGACCGCCTGACTTACGCCCTCCGTTACAAAGGTGACGGTGTCCCCCGCCGGGATAAGCTCCGTTGTCTGGGCCGAAGCGCTGCCGTCAAGCTCTATGCCCGCGGCGGTCAGCCCCGCCGGATAGGTTTCGGTTATGACCCCGTCGTAGCTTATAAATATCTCGCTGCCCACAGTGAGCTGGGCTCTTTCTATTGCAGCGCCGGTGGCGTCGGTGTACGCTGTCCCCTCAGGTGTGGACACAACAATGCTGTCCGAGCTGCGGTGTTCTTTTGAGGTGATGTCCGGCGTCACGGTAAGGGTATTGTCGCTGACAGCGGTGATCTTCGCAAGAAAGCTTACCGCCTTCCCGCTGTCCTTTCCCCCGCAGGCGCACAGCGTCAACAGCACAGCCAGCGCCAAAACCGCCGACAGAATCTTTTTCATTTCGCACCCCTTAGTTTTTTCTTATGACGCTATATCTCTGCCGTCTGTTCCCCCGGCGACGCAAAAAATCCCCGCATAAGCGGGGATTTTTTTGAGCTAATCATCACTGCGCCAGGCGTTGTAGGTGTGTTCTCTGGCCATGGCTCTTCGCAGAGCCGCCTCGGCTCTTATCATGTCGATGTCTGCGGCCTTGCTGTTCAGCCGCTCCTCGGCCCGGCTTTCTGCGGCCTTTGCCCGGGCAAGATCGATATTTTCCGCGCACTCCGCCGCCCGCACCAGCAAAATGACGTCGTTGTTCATTATCTGGGCCACGCCTGTGCCCACATAGGCAAACTCGTCCTGGCCGGCGGCGGTGGTGCACTTGACCGCTCCGTCGGTAACGGCGGCCAGCGTAGGGGCATGGTCGGCCAGAACGCCGATGCTGCCGCCTTCCAGCGGGATGTTCACATAGCTGACCATCTTATCCAGTTTTACGCCGCCCTGAGTTATCACCTGCAGGCGGATGCGGTCATCAGCCATTGCGTATCTCCCATAATAGTTTTACTTTATCTCGTCACGCTTTTTCAGCACGTCGTCAATACCGCCGCAAAGCAGGAAGGCCTGCTCCGGGAAATCGTCGCACTCGCCGCCCAAAATAGCTTCAAAGCTGTTGAGGGTGTCCTCGATCTTAACGTATTTGCCCGCCGTGCCGGTGAAGTTTTCGGCCACATGCAGCGGCTGGGACATGAAGCGCTGGATGCGTCTTGCTCTGGCGACGGTGGCTTTATCCTCCTCGCCCAGCTCGTCCATACCCAGAACGGCGATGATATCCTGCAGCTCCTTGTACTTCTGCAAAACGCCCTGCACAGCCCGGGCAGTGTCATAGTGGCGCTGGCCGATGATGTCGGGCTCCAGTATGCGGGAGGTGGAGTCCAGCGGGTCAACCGCGGGGTATATGCCCAGCTCCGTGATGGCGCGGGACAAAACCGTTGTGGCGTCCAGATGGGCAAATGCCGTGGCCGGCGCCGGGTCTGTAAGATCGTCCGCCGGGACATAAACCGCCTGCACAGAGGTGACTGAGCCGTTTTTCGTTGAGGTTATGCGCTCCTGCAAAGAGCCCATTTCCGTGGCCAGGGTGGGCTGGTAGCCCACGGCGGATGGCATACGCCCCAGAAGGGCGGAGACCTCAGAACCGGCCTGGGTGAATCTGAATATATTGTCGATGAATAAAAGCACGTCCTGTCCGGAGGTATCACGGAAGTTTTCCGCGATGGTAAGGCCGGAAAGAGGCACTCTCAGACGGGCCCCGGGGGGCTCGTTCATCTGACCGAAAACCAGTGCGGTCTTGCTGATGACGCCGGATTCGTTCATTTCGTTCCAAAGATCGTTGCCCTCGCGGGAGCGCTCGCCCACGCCGGCAAAAACGGAGTAGCCGCCGTGCTCGTAAGCCACGTTGCGGATAAGCTCCTGAATAAGTACGGTCTTGCCCACGCCCGCGCCGCCGAACAGGCCTATCTTGCCGCCCTTGGAATAGGGGGCCAGCAGGTCGATGACCTTGATGCCGGTCTCCAGCACCTCGGTGGAGGGCTTGATATCCACAAAGGCCGGAGCCTGACGGTGTATGGGAACCCGCTCCACATCGGCGTCCACCGGGCCTTTGCCGTCGATGGGTTCGCCGATGACATTGAACATACGCCCCAGCGTCTTTTCACCCACAGGCATGGTTATGGGCGCGCCGGTATCGGCGGCCGTCATGCCCCGGGAAATGCCGTCAGTGGAGAAAAGTGAAATGCAGCGGACACTGTCCTCGCCGATGAGCTGGACAGCCTCCATGACCACTTTCCGATCTTCAAGTTGAATCTCTATTGCGTTGTAGATTTCCGGCAGCTTGCCGGAGGGGAACTGGACGTCAACGACAGGGCCGATGACCCTCCTGACGATACCGTTTTCCATTAGCAGCCTCCTAATACGGGTGCGCCCTTATTTCTTCTTTTTCAGTGCCGAAGCGCCGCCCACGATCTCCGAGATCTCGGTGGTGATCTGAGCCTGACGGGCGCGGTTGAGCTTGAGGTTGAGCTCGGATATAAGCTCCTGAGTGTTGTCGGTGGCCGAGGTCATGGCCGTCATACGGGATGCGTGCTCGCCGCATTTTGCCTCCAGCAGGGCGCTGTA
>CAZLIJ010000045.1:7461-9388 GCA_964559305.1 uncultured Oscillospiraceae bacterium
CGCTGTACACCGTGCTGTTGATATAAAGCTGCATCACGTTTTCCAGTATAATAGCCTGATCCGGCTCAAAAATATACCCGCCGTTCCCACCTTCGCTGTCGGAAGCAGGCGCGGTGTCCTCAGACGGAAGAAGCGTTATGTCTGCGGGCTTCTGGGAAAGAGCGTTTTTGAATTTCTGGTAGACAAGGACGATCTTGTCGGCCTTGCCGTTGAGATACATATCCTTAAGATACTCGGCGATCTCAATGCCCTGCTCCGCCGAGGGGGTGTCGCTTACCTCGTCAAAGGTGTGCTCCACCGTCATATCAAGGCGGCGGATAATATCCTTTCCCCAGCGGCCCACCACCACCACGGAGCATTCCCGCTTTTCCCCGGCCACAAGGTCGGTGAGATAGCGCAGAATATTGCTGTTATAAGCTCCGCACAGGCCCCGGTTGCCCACAAAAAGGACGTAGCAGACCTTTTTGAGCTCCTCCCGGGGCTGGAGGAAGCGGTTTTCGCAGCTGCCGGCAGACATAAGCGTGTCCATGATCTCCCGGCTTTTTTCCGTGAAGGGACGCATGGCTGTCATAGCGGCCTGAGAGCGCCGGAGCTTTGAAACCGAAACCATCTTCATGGCCTTGGTTATCTGCTCGGTGCTGGAAACGGTTTTTATGCGTCCCCGTATTGCCCGCATCGTTGCCAAATTACGTCCCTCCCTTCGGAATCATATAGCTCAGAATGACTTCTTGAACTGTTCTATCATTTCACGCAGCTTTGTCAGCGATTCCGGCGCCAGCTTTTTGCCCGTCATGATCTGGTCATGAAGCTCCGGGTAATTTCTGTTGACGTATTCCACAAGCTCGCATTCAAATCTGTCGGTGTCCTTGACTTCCACATCGTCCGTGAAGCCTTCCGCAGCGGCAAATATCTCTATCACCTGATCGGCGGCGGACAGGGGCACGAATTGACCCTGCTTCAAAATTTCCGTCATATGCTCGCCGCGATTCAGGGTATCTCTGGTGGCCTTATCAAGATCGGAGCCGAACTGGGAGAAGGCCTGCAGCTCTCTGAACTGGGCCAGATCCATTCTCAGTCTGCCGGCGACCTGCTTCATGGCGCCTATCTGGGCGGCGCCGCCCACACGGGACACGGACAGGCCCACGTTTATGGCCGGGCGTATGCCGGAGTGGAAAAGATCGGTCTCCAGGAATATCTGACCGTCTGTAATGGAAATGACGTTGGTGGGTATGTAGGCGGAAATGTCGCCTGCCTGAGTTTCTATAATGGGCAGCGCGGTCATGCTGCCGCCGCCCAGCTCGTCGGAAAGTCTGGCGGCGCGCTCCAGAAGTCTGGAGTGCAGATAAAAGACGTCGCCGGGGTAGGCTTCTCTTCCTGGCGGGCGCTGCAGCAGCAGGGAAAGCTCGCGGTAGGCCACGGCCTGCTTGCTCAGATCGTCGTATATCACAAGCACGTCTTTGCCCTTATACATGAAGTATTCGCCCATGGCCGCGCCGGCATAAGGCGCGATATACAGCATAGGCGCGGATTCAGAGGCGTTGGCGCACACAACGATGGAGTAGTCCATGGCTCCGTGCTCGGTAAGCTTCTGCACAACGCTGGCCACGGTGGATTCCTTCTGGCCGATGGCGACGTAGATGCAGATAACGTCCTTGCCCTTCTGATTAATGATAGCGTCCAGCGCGATAGCTGTCTTGCCGGTCTGGCGGTCGCCTATGATAAGCTCACGCTGACCGCGGCCGATAGGTACAAGGGCGTCGATAGCCTTGATGCCGGTCTGCAGCGGAACAGTGACGGGCTGGCGGTTCAAAACGCTGGGGGCCGGGCTTTCAATGTCCCGGGTGCCGTCGGCGGCTATGTTCCCCTTGCCGTCTATGGGTCTGCCAAGGGCGTCAACCACACGGCCAATAAGCGCGTCGCCCACAGG
>CAZLIJ010000046.1:0-9081 GCA_964559305.1 uncultured Oscillospiraceae bacterium
CCACATACTCGCAGCCGCCGTAGAATCTGGCTCCGGGATAGCCTTCGGCATACTTGTTGGTGAGATGGCTGCCCATGGCCTCCATCACGGCGCGGCTGGTAAAGTTTTCCGACGCGATAAGCTCGATGTGACTGCGCTGGCGATCCAGTTCCTTCATAAAAGGCTCGTAAAGCTCCGGATCCTGCTCTCTCAGCAGCTCATAACTCATAGCATACCCTCCAAAAAGTTGAAATATCAACATATGTTGTGTCGATTATACTCTAATTGTGTCTGACGGACAATACATATTGTGGCCAAATTTATGCTGTCTCTGCGCATTTTTTTGCCCACTTTCGCATAATACTATGGTAGAAAAGAGGCGATAACCGGATGTGGAAACAACTTAGACCGTATATTGGGTTTTCGGCTGCCGCGCTGGCAGTGGGCGGGCTTGCCGGTCTTGCGTCCAAAGATTCCATGGCTGAATACGCAAACCTTCTGCAGCCGCCCCTGGCGCCGCCGGGCTGGGTATTTCCCGCCATGTGGTCGGTTCTTTATATTCTCATGGGCATTTCCGCGGGCATTGTGTGGAAAAGCGCTCACCCCTCCGACAGAAGATCAGCCCTGGCAATGTGGTGGATACAGCTGGCTGTCAACGCTCTGTGGACGGTCATATATTTTAATCTTGAGTGGCGGCTTTTCGCGTTTTTCTGGCTTCTTGCCCTGCTGTGTCTGGTCATAGTAATGACCGTGCAGTTTTACAAAGTCCGTCCCGCCGCGGGAAGGCTGAACTACCCCTATATCCTCTGGCTGGGCTTCGCGGCTTATCTCAATCTGGCCACCTGGCTTTTAAACGGCTGAAAATTATTGACACCGCGCCCGGATATGATAAACTCAATCTGAGCGAGGTGTTTTTTTATGACTAAAAAAATTTTCAAGATCATTGGCTTTGTATTTCTGGCCATAGTAATTCTGGCAGGCGCCCTGCTGGCCTGGCTTTCCATCGCGGAGTATAAGCCCGCCGACGTGGAGGACGCCCAGACATCCTTTATAAGCGGCTCGGCCCCCATCAGCGCCGATAATGACATCACCGTGCTGACCTGGAATATCGGCTACTCCGGACTTGGCGCCGGCTCCGATTTCTTCATGGACGGCGGCGACAATGTCAAAAGTGCCGACAAGGACACTGTGAACAAATACCTGTCCGGCATATCCAAGACCATCAAGGCCGCGGGCGCCGACGTCTGTATGCTGCAGGAGGTGGACGAAAACTCCTCCAGAAGCTATAACATCAACGAAAAGAACATACTGGCGGAAGGTCTTAACAACGCCTATGCCCTCAACTATTCCTGCCCCTTTGTGCCCTATCCCCTGCCGCCTATCGGCAAAGTCAACAGCGGTCTGCTGACCACCACGGATTACGCCGTGGACAGCGCCCAGCGCATTACTCTGCCCTGCCCCTTCAGCTGGCCCATGCGCACGGCTAACCTGAAGCGCTGCCTGCTGGCAAGCTATCTGCCTGTTGAAAATTCCGATAAATACCTTGTCAACCTTCATCTGGAGGCCTATGACGACGGCGAGGGCAAGATCGCCCAGACAAACGCTCTCAAGGAGTTTATCGCAGACGAGTATGCCAAGGGCAACTATGTCATCGCCGGCGGCGATTTTAATCAGGAGTTCCCCGGCTGCATCCAGCAGTACCCGATCAAGGACACGGAACTGTGGGCGCCCGGCAGTCTGGAGGAGAGCATGATCCCGGAGGGCTGGAGCTTCGCGTATGATAAGGTCACTCCCAGCTGCCGGCTTCTAAACCAGCCCTATGAGCCTGACGACGATGACACCCAGTATTACATCATCGACGGCTTCATCCTCTCCCCCAACGTCAAAATGCAGAGTGTGGAAACTCTCGGCGAGGACTTTGCAAATTCCGACCACAACCCAGTCAGGCTTACAGTTGCCCTGAACGGCTGATATGTTAAAAATAACCGCCCGGAATAGTATTCCGAGCGGTTATTATTCTTTTGCTTCAAGGCAGGGGCAGCAGCCGGAGCAGTTGCGCTCCCGGCAGTCCCGCCTGACGCAGTCCCGCCCGCAGCAGCTGCCGGAGCTGGGACACACCAGGTAGCTGCCGCCGGTTATCACAAGGCGCTTGCCGTTTACAAGCGCGTCGGCCAGCTTCTGGCGGGCCGTATTGTATACGGCCTGCACAGTGGTGCGGGCCACGTTCATCTGCCGGGCGCAGTCGTCCTGCGTCAGGCACAGATAGTCGATGAGCCGGATGGTCTCAAACTCATCCAGCCCCAGTTCAACCGTTTCCGTGCAGCAGCGGCTGCCGGGCAGAAATTCTTTTACATCGGGTATAGCGCAGATATGACGTTTTTTTACCGGTCTGGGCATTTTGTCCCTCCACATTTATTGTACGGCTCGTAAAAGACCGAGCCGTAGATCTTCCTTTTTTATCATACTCAGCGGCTTGCAGCCCCCAGTGCAGCTCATGAGTTTCGTTTTTGATCGCCGGCAGCTCAGGCGAGGGGCCTGAATACAATTTCCCGGAAAATATTAGCTCCATTTCTGTCATCCGACGCACTTCCATATACGTCTTCGCGGGTTTTATTCAATTATACGACTTCCACCCTTATATGTCAAAAAACTAAGCGCATTCTGCCGCTGTCAATAGAAAACAATAATGGCGGCGCATATTGTATTCATACCGTAAAAGCTGTATAATGACGAAAATAATTTGGGAGGCGGCCGCAATGCTGAAAGATGCTGAAACAATCGTATTCAAGGTTGGCACTTCCACTCTCACCCACGATACCGGCAAGACGAATCTGAAAACCATGGAGGAGCTGGTGGCTGTTCTGGCGGACTTTATGAACGCCGGAAAACGGGTGGCTCTTGTGACCTCCGGCGCCATCGGCGTGGGTGTTGGCAAGCTGGGGCTTTCCGCAAGACCCACCGACACTGCCGGCAAGCAGGCCGCCGCCACCGTGGGTCAGTGCGAGCTTATGTTCATGTACGACAAGATGTTTTCCCTGTACGGTCACAAGGTTGGCCAGCTTTTGATAACAAAAGAGGACGTGGACGATAATAAGCGCCGTTCCAATCTTATCCAGACCTTCAAGACGCTGTTCTCCTTTGGCGCCATACCTATCATTAACGAGAACGACGCCGTGGCCGTGGAGGAAATAGTCTACGGCGACAACGATTCTCTTTCCGCCGTTGTGGCGGAGCTTATCAAGGCCGACGCCCTTGTGATACTCACCGAAACAGACGGGCTTTATACTTCCGACCCCACGGAAAACCCCGACGCCAGAAGGATAGACGAGGTAACGGAAATAACCGATGAGATCCGGGCCTGCGCCTCCGCCCGGGGCACAGGGCTTGGCACCGGCGGCATGGTAACAAAGCTGCACGCCGCCGAGATAGCTGTCAGCGCCGGGATAGACGCATATGTGCTAAGCGGCAGAAATCCCAGAGACCTTTACAGATTGATGGACGGAGAACATATTGGAACGCATTTTGCGGCAAAGGAGAACAGTCATGCTTGAAAACATCGGAATAAACGCCAAAAAAGCTGCCCGGGCGCTGGCAAACGCCACATCAGCGCAAAAAGATCAGGCCTTGCTGCTTATAGCGGACGCCATTGAGCAAAGCGCGTCTGTAATTACGGCGGCCAACGGCAAAGATATGGAAGCCGGCAGGCAAAAGGGCATGAGCTCCTCCCTGCTTGACAGGCTGATGCTGGACGAGAGCCGGATAAAAGCCATAGCAGAGAGCGTAAGGGACGTTGTAAAGCTTAACGACCCTGTGGGCCGGATACTTTCCGACGAGCTTCGTCCCAACGGTCTGCGCCTTGTGAAGGTGGCGGTGCCCATCGGCGTCATCGCCGTGATATACGAGGCCCGGCCAAACGTGACGGCGGATTCCGCCGTGCTGTGTCTCAAGTCCGGCAACGCGGTGATTCTGCGCGGCGGCAAGGAAGCCATCAATTCCAACATCGCCATTGCCTGCGCCATGCGCTCCGCTCTTGAAAAAAGCTCCCTCCCCGCCGACTGCATACAGCTGGTCACTGACACCACCCATGAAAGCTCCAACGAGCTTATGCACATGAACGAATATGTGGACGTGCTTATCCCAAGAGGCAGCAAGCGCCTTATTGACGCCGTGGTGCAAAACTCCACCGTTCCCGTCATCCAGACCGGCTCCGGCGTATGCCATATCTATGTGGATAAGGACGCCGATATTGATATGGCGGCAGATATAATCTTCAACGCCAAGACCTCCCGCCCCTCTGTGTGCAACGCCGCGGAGTGTATGCTCATCCACCGTGATATAGCCGCGAAAGCCCTGCCCGTCATAGCCGCAAAGCTGAAAGAAAAAAACACCCAGATACGCGGCGACGCCGAGGTTATGAAGATCATCGGCGATATGGCCGTGCCCGCCGACGAAAGCGACTGGGGCCGGGAATACGGCGACTACATCATGGCGGCAAAGATCGTGGGCAGCATCGACGAGGCCATAGAACACGTTTACCGCTACTCCACCGGGCATTCCGAGTGCATCGTGACAAATAACGGCGACGCCGCCGAAAAGTACATGAACAGCGTGGACGCGGCGGCGGTTTATCACAACGCCTCCACCCGCTTCACCGACGGCGGCGAGTTCGGTCTGGGCGCGGAGATAGGCATTTCCACCCAGAAGCTCCACGCCAGAGGGCCGCTGGGCCTTAACGAGCTTACCAGCATGAAATTCAAGATATACGGCAGCGGTCAGATAAGATAATGCGGGAAAGTATTGTTTTTATAGGTATGTCCGGCGCTGGAAAGAGCACCGTGGGCGTGCTGCTGGCCAAGGCTTTGGGTCTGGGTTTTGTTGATACGGACATTGTAATCCAGCAGCAGACCGGACGGACCCTGCAGGATATTCTGGATAAGGACGGCATCGACGCTTTTTTGAAGATTGAGGAGGCCGCCGTGACCGGGCTGCGAGCGCCGAAGTGCGTCATCGCCACCGGCGGCAGTGTAGTGTACTCCCCCGCCGCCATGGCCGCACTGCGCGCTCAGGGAATCGTTGTGTATCTCAGCGCACCTTTTTCAGAGCTTGAAACGCGCCTGACCAACATATCCACCCGGGGCATCGTCATCCGTCCCGGCGCGACTTTGCGGCAGGTATTCGACGAGCGAAAGCCGCTGTACGAAAAATACTGCGACATAACCGTGGACTGCTCCGGCTCCGATACGGAAAAATGCGTGGCAGGAACGATAGAAGCCCTAAAGGCTGCTGTTCCGTGGAACGTTTGACAGGTCGGGCAAGTGAATACAGCTCAACAGAAAGCCCGCTCCTTTTGGAGCGGGCTTTTTGTTATTTGCCGTTATTTAAGCTTACTTAGCGAGATAGCGATAGAGGAAGGTTACTATCTGAGCCCGTGTGCAACCCAAATTGGGAGAGAACGTGGTGGTGCCGGTGCCCTCGGTAATGCCTTCGCTTCCCGCCCACAGCACGGCGTCCGTATAGAACGCGCCGGTCTGAACGTCGGTGAAGGGATTGCTGCCGCTCTGAGCCGGCATACCAGCCGCTCTCCACAGGAAGGTCACGGTCTGGGCGCGGGTAACAGGGGCTGCGGGGCTGAAGGTCGTATCCGAGGCGCCCTTGGTTATGCCCTTCTCAACTGCCCACAGCACAGCCTTGTAATAGTAGTCGTTTGCGCTCACATCCGTAAACGGATTGTTCGCAGCAGTCGGCTCAGGAGAGCCCATGGCCCGCCACAGGAAGGTCACTGTCTCAGCTCTGGTGCACACCCTGTCCGGTGCGAAAGTCGTAGCTGTAACGCCGCTGGTAACGCCCTTTTCAACAGCCCATGCCACGGCGTCGCGGTAATAAGCCGTTTCGGGAACGTCGGTGAAGGGCAGCTTGGCCGTCTGGGATTTTTCTGTCCACTTGGCGTATACGGTGATATCCTTGGTCATGGTGACAGAGGTGACAGCAGTTGTCAGCTTGCTGTCGGAATACCAGCCGGAGAAGTCATAGCCTTCTTTAGTGGGCGCGTACTTGGTCAGGTCAATAACGGCGTTCTTTTCAGCCGTAACTGCCTTGACGGCGCTGCCGCCGTTGGTCTCAAAGCTCAGCGTAATGTGATGTCCTGTGTCAGTACGAAGGTCGCGCCGGCACAACTGCTGCCGCCGTTTACTATGGTAGATAGGGCTGCAAGAGAATCCGCGTCGCTGATGGTATATACCTTGCCGCTTTCTACAGTGGTAGTTTCAGTAAGCTTCGGCAGCTCGACGCCCCCGCTGGCCAGCGCGAAGGTTGGCAGCAGGGTCAAAATCATACATAGCGAGAGCACTATGCTCAACAGTTTCTTTTTCATTTTCATATCTCCATTCATAATTATTTTTGTACCAACTTTGAGGCTTAGCCGGCATCCCTCCTCAAAAATACGCAAAGCAGGGCCTTGCAAAATGCAAAGCCCTGCGGGTTTTTGTAAATCATCCAATCCGTATAGATTAGTCTGCGGCAGCTGGCTGACTTAATAAGTCCCTGTAGCTTTGCGTCACCGTCTCGCGACGGGTTTGCCGATGCAGAATGATTTCAGATATTACTTTGACTATTTAAATCTATATTGTGACATATCATAGCACAAACACACACAAAAATTAATATCTTTGTAAAAAATACACAGTAAATGTAAGAAATAACAACCAAATAGTTCCGACTGGGCTTACCGCGCAGAAAAATGCGGCACTGTTTTCATCGTGACCATGAATCACGGAAAAACATATTGACAGTCATCTATCTGATATGTATAATCTCGTATAGACAAACATCTATGTGAGGTGCCGCTATGAATGAAATCGACGTTGCCCTGATATGCAAAGCGCTGGGAGACTCCAACAGGCTGAAAATCGTGCGGATGCTCTCTGACGGGGAGAAATGCGCCTGCAAGCTGCTGGAGGCCTTTGAAATCACTCAGCCAACGCTTTCCCACCACATGAAAATACTCTGCGACTGCGGGCTTGTGGATACCCAAAGGATAGGCAAATGGAGCCACTATTCCCTCAGCTGCGAAACTCTGACAGCTTTCAAGTCATTTATCGGCGGGCTTTCCTGCTGCGGAGATGAAAGCGGGGGCTGCTGTAAATGATCTGGGACTTTATTCAAAGCCAGATACTGGGCATGAAATGGGTCAATGATCTGCTGGGCATGGGTTTTGCCGCGCTGGGGCTTGATATGGGAAGCCGCTGGGTCGGCAGCCTGCAGTTTTTTATCTTCGACATATTCAAGATCACTGTTCTGCTGTGTTTTTTGATTTTTCTTATCAGCTATATCCAGAGCTATTTCCCGCCTGAGCGGAGCAAGAAGATTCTGGGCAGATTTCACGGCGTGGGCGCGAACTGCATTGCGGCACTGCTGGGCACGGTTACGCCGTTTTGCTCCTGCTCGTCCATACCGCTTTTCATCGGCTTTACCAGCGCGGGGCTGCCGGTGGGCGTGACCTTCTCCTTTCTCATTTCCTCGCCCATGGTGGATCTGGGCTCGCTGATGCTGCTGATGAGCATTTTCGGCTGGAAGGTAGCAGTCATATATGTGGCCGTGGGGCTGGTCATCGCCGTGGCGGGCGGTACGATAATCGAAAAGCTCCATATGGAGCGCTATGTTGAAAGCTTTATACTGACTGCGGGCAGCGTGGACATCGAATCGCCGGAGCTGACGCAGAAGGAGCGGCTAATCTACGCCCGCGAGCAGACCTCCTCCACCTTTAAAAAGGTTTTTCCTTATATCCTTGTGGGCGTGGGCATAGGCGCTGTAATACACAACTGGATACCCGAAGCCTGGGTGGAAGCAGTTCTGGGCGGCAGCAACCCGCTTGGCGTGGTGCTGGCCACACTTATCGGCGTTCCCATGTACGCGGACATTTTCGGTTCCATTCCAATTGCGGAAGCGCTGCTGTCCAAGGGCGCGCTGCTGGGCGTGGTGCTGTCTTTCATGATGGCGGTGACAACGCTGTCGCTGCCGTCCATGATAATGCTGCGCAAGGCGGTCAAGCCAAAGCTGCTGGCACTTTTCATCGCCATATGCACAGTCGGCATAATACTTGTGGGATACTTTTTCAACGCTATACAATCACTTATTATTTAGGAGGAAGGATCATGGCATTATTCGGAAAGAAAAAAGAAACGGAGTCCTGCTGCTGCTCAAGCTGCGGCCCGGACAGCATGGCTGAGGCCGAAACAGCAAAAGCTCAGGGCGCGGGCGTTAAGATTCTGGGTTCAGGCTGCGCCAAATGCAACGCGCTGGAGGCCGCCGCAAAAGAAGCGCTTGAGATGCTGGGCATGGATACCAATATCGACCATGTTACAGACTTCTCCCAGATCGCCGCTTATGGCGTGATGACCACGCCGGCACTGGTTGTGGACGGAAAAGTTCTGTCCTACGGCAAGGTGCTGAAGGCCGGCGAGGCAGCCGAGCTCATCAAAAAAGCCAGAGCCTGATACAGGCGAGTATTCAGAGTTTACTGCCGGGCCGGCCAAATGCCCGGCAGCTTTTTATCGGCCTGTTGTCTGCAGCTATCGTTCCGCACGACGATCGTGTTATGAAATAGGCTGATGAATACCTTGTTTTTAACGTCGCCCCGGTGCTATACTTAAAAAAAGATGAATTTCGCTGTCTGGCCTTTAACTTGCATAAAGGCCAGACACCGGGAAGGGAGCCGGCACGCTTATGATGAAGTATTATACCGCGATGATCCTATTTTCCGCGCTGACAATGGTTATTCTGTCTGTGCTGGCAGCCAACAATGACGCGCTGTCAAAAAGAACGAAGAAGGGCATAATACTCTCATCTATGATGATCATTGTCGCCTCCTGCTGCGAATATATGGGCACTGTTTTAAACGGCGGGCCGGAGGAACTGAGAACGGTCCACATACTGGTAAAATTTCTGGAATTGTCGCTGGCGCCTGTGATCCCCGTTGTCTTTGCAAACGCGATCTATCCGGTAAAATCCACAAAGTTTATTGCCGTTCCTCTGGCGCTGCACACGCTCCTTGAATTTCTCTCCATCTGGTTTGGCATCATTTTCTATGTGGATGCAGGGAATATA
>CAZLIJ010000047.1:0-9024 GCA_964559305.1 uncultured Oscillospiraceae bacterium
GTCAGCCGCGCCGGCAGCGGTGACTTTTCCGTTCTTTTTCATGTGAATAGAAGTACCTCCATACGAATAGGCGATTCCATACTAAAACAGCATTGTATCATATTATGTCAAATATGAAAATACTAATTGCAAATTTTTGCATGGCATGATTATTTTTCGCTTTGTGAGGGATAATTCTCATTGAAAGGAGGGAGAAAACATGAATATAAAATTGAAAGCCGGTCTGGTGATGGGCCTTGCGGCGGCGGCGGCCGTGATGGCCGTGCTGGCCGTGAGCTCCGTGGCCGCGCCGGAGGACGAGATTCCGGATTATTATATAGAAGGCACAGTCAGCCCCCAGCAGGCGGAGTATGTGCTGAAGGGCTGCGACGGCTACATCGGAGTTTACGCCTCGGCTCAGGCGCCTGCGCCGGAGGATATAACCGACATACCTACGGCAAATCTGCGCCCCGCCGACCGAAAACTTCTGGCCAGAGGCATACCCGTGTCAAACCGCAGCGAGCTTTTGACACTGCTGGAGGATTTTGGGTCGTAAAAGCTCTTGATTTATGCCGCGGGCCGGGGTATTATTAGGGCAGAAAGAAATAGTAGGAGGGTACCCCCGTGAGCGATGAATTTGGCAGCGATTACCTCACCATAGTGGACGACGACGGAACTGAGTTCGAGCTTGAAGTCGTGGACACCATGGATTACGACGGCAAGACCTATACCGCGTTTCTGCCCACCGATATTGATGAAAACGATCCGGATTACGGCTTCATTATTCTTGAAAATGTCATGGAGGGCGACGAGGAAGTCTTTAACTCCATAGACGATGAAGCCCAGCTTCAGGATGTCTATGAGCACTTCATGGCCCTGCTTTTCCCGGAGGACGAAGATGAATCCGAGGATAATCAGGACAGCACCGGCAAAGAATAAGTTTCCCGGCGGTCAAACAATAATTCAGTCCTGCTTTGTGCGTGGTCAGCTTTTTCGGGCTCGTTTAGACCCACACTTTTTATAAGGGACGCTGATTTGAATCTGTGGATTGCAGGCCTCCCGGCATTCGGATGTTGGAAGCAGAGAAACAGAAGCTTAGGCGACCCACCTGCCATTACGTGCAGGTTATAATCGGGCCCTAACGGCATAGCGGGTGCGCCGGCGGCGAAAGCCGCCGGCGTTTTTTCCTTTGTAGTTTTTCTAACACTCTAATTAGTGCATTATTTGCCCCAAAAGCCGTGTTTTTTTTAACAAATAGATGCTTTGATAAAAATAACCATTAAAATGCACAAAACTTCGTCATTTAGTGAATTGATTATTCCCTTTGTTTGGCATTATTATATAAATACAGTGCTGCTGCATCTGCAGCGCCATTTTTAAATGGAGATGGTACGATTATGCAGAATAAGATTTTCAGCAAGATTCTTGCCGCCAACCGCGGCGAGATTGCGATCCGCGTATTCCGGGCCAGTCACGACCTGGGCATACATACTGTCGCTATGTATTCCAATGAGGATGTGAACTCTCTGTTCCGGACTAAGGCTGACGAGGCATATCTCATCGGAGAGAACAAAAGCCCGCTGGGCGCGTATCTGGACATTCCGGCCATTATCGACATGGCCCGCCGCCGGGGAGTGGACGCTATCCATCCCGGATACGGCTTTTTGTCCGAGAACGCCGATTTCGCCAAAGCGTGCGAAGACGCGGGTATCTCCTTCATCGGCCCGTCCTCAGAGGTACTGGCCAAAATGGGAGACAAGCTTGAAGCAAAGAAAATAGCGTTTGAGTGCGGCGTGCCCACCATACCCGGCACAAAAGAGCCGCTTAAGGATGCTGCCGACGCCCTTGCCAAAGCGGAGAGCTACGGCTTCCCCGTGATACTCAAGGCAGCGGCCGGCGGCGGCGGCAGAGGTATGCGCCGCTGCGACAGCGCCGAGGATGTGGCCCCGGCGTTTGAGATGGTCAAAAACGAGGCCCGCAAGGCTTTCGGCAACGACGATATCTTTATCGAAAAGTTTTTGGTCAATCCCAAGCACATCGAGGTGCAGGTTCTGGGCGACAAATACGGCAACGTGGTGCATCTGGGCGAGCGCGACTGCTCTTTGCAGCGCCGCTACCAGAAGGTTGTGGAGTTTGCGCCCGCGTTTTCCGTGCCGCTGGAGACAAGGCAGGCCCTATACACCGACGCTGTGAAGATAGCAAAGCATGTGGGCTATGTGTCCGCCGGCACCCTTGAGTTCCTTGTGGACAGCGAGGGCAAGCACTACTTTATAGAAATGAACCCCCGCATCCAGGTGGAGCACACCGTCACAGAGGTCGTCACCGGCATAGACATAGTCCGTGCCCAGATACTTATAGCCGAGGGGTATCCCCTCAGCTGCGAGCTGATAGGCATTGAGGATCAGTCCTCCATACATATGAACGGCTATGCCATCCAGTGCCGCGTCACCACCGAGGACCCCACAAATAATTTTGCCCCCGACACCGGCAAAATAACCTCCTACCGCACCCCCGGCGGCTTCGGCATCCGCGTGGACAGCGGCTGCGGCGGCGTGGGCACAGTGATATCGCCCTACTACGACTCCCTGCTGGTGAAGATCACCTCCTGGGACAACACCTTCCTGGGCGTGTGCCACAAGGCGGCCCGTGCTCTGGGTGAGGTTCGCGTGCGGGGCGTGAAGACCAACGTGCCCTTTGTTACCAATATCCTGACCCACCCCGTCTTTATCGACGGCAAATGCTCAACCAAGTTTATCGACGAGACTCCCGAGCTTTTTGAGATAACCGAATCCCGGGACCGGGCCACCCGCGTGCTGAAATATATTGCCAATATCCAGGTGGCAAATCCCGACGCCGAGCGCAGCCAGTTTGATACGCCCCGGTTTCCGCCGGTAACAGGCGTGGCAGGCGAAGGGCTTAAGCCCCTTATGGACAGGGAAGGCCCCGAGGCGCTGGCAAAGTGGGTGCTTAATCAGAAAAAACTGCTGGTGACTGACACCACCATGCGCGACGCCCATCAGTCGCTTTTGTCCACCCGTATGCGCACAAGGGATATGCTCAAGGCTGCCGACGGAACAGCGGAGATACTTTCCGACTGCTTCTCGCTGGAGATGTGGGGCGGCGCCACCTTTGATACAGCCTTCCGCTTCCTCCACGAGGACCCCTGGGAGCGGCTGGAGCTGCTGCGGGAGAAAATACCCAACATACCCTTCCAGATGCTGCTGCGCGGCGCCAACGCCGTGGGCTACACCAACTACCCGGACAATGTTATCCGCAAATTTGTGGACGAATCCGCCAAGGCAGGCATCGACATTTTCCGCGTGTTCGATTCACTCAACTGGATACCCGGCATGGAAGTATCCATGGACGAGGTTCTCAAGCAGGGCAAGCTGTGTGAAGCAACCATCTGCTACACCGGCGATATTCTCGACCCCACTAACGACAAGTTCACGCTTAAGTACTATATAGATATGGCCAAGGAGCTGGAAAAGCGCGGCGCTCATATGCTGGCCATAAAGGACATGGCGGGCCTTTTGAAGCCCTATGCCGCCAAGAAGCTTGTCAGCGAGCTCAAGCAGGAGATCGGCATTCCCGTACATCTGCACACCCACGACACCACCGCAAACCAGGTGGCCACCGTTCTTATGGCGGCGGAAGCCGGCGTGGACGTGGTGGATCTGGCCATTTCCTCCATGTCGTCCCTTACAAGCCAGCCCTCCATGAACGCCGTTGTGGCATCGCTGCACGGGCAGGAGCGGGATACCGGACTTGACCTTGACCGGCTGCAGTATCTCACCGATTACTGGGCGGATGTGCGCCTTAGATACAAACAGTTCGACAACGGCATCAAGAGCCCCGTCACCGACATCTATAAGTACGAGATACCCGGCGGACAGTACACAAACCTCTATCCCCAGGTGCAGTCCATCGGCCTTGGCCGCCGCTTCCAGGAAGTCAAGGAGATGTATAAGAAGGTCAACAACATGATGGGCGGCATCGTGAAGGTAACTCCCTCCTCCAAAATGGTGGGCGACATGGCCATATTCATGGTGCAAAACGACCTGACGCCGGAGAATATCCTTGAAAAGGGCGCGGAGCTGAGCTATCCCGATTCCGTGGTGTCCTACTTCAAGGGCATGATGGGCCAGCCCTCCTGGGGCTTCCCCAAGGAGCTGCAGAAGATCGTGCTCAAGGGCGAAGAGCCCATAACTTGCCGCCCCGGCGAGCTGCTGCCCCCCGTGGACTTTGAAGCCGCCCGCAAAGAGGTGGAAAAATTCCTGCCCGAGCCCAGCGACCAGATGATAATTTCCTGGTGTCTGTACCCCAAGGTGGTGGAGGAGTTCTGCCGCCACCGTCAGGAATACGGCTACATCATGCGTATGGGCAGCCATGTGTTCTTCAACGGCCTTGCTCTGGGCGAGACAAACCAGATCAACATCGAGGACGGCAAGACGCTGGTGATCAAATATCTGGGTCTTGGCGACCAGAACCCGGACGGCACCCGCAACGTGCACTTTGAGCTCAACGGCTCCCGCCGGGATGTTTCCGTGCCTGATCCCTTCGCCACCGTCACGGCAAAGCCCGTCACCCTGGCCGACCCCGAGGACAAGAGCCAGATCGGCGCCGGAATTCCGGGCATGGTGTCCAAGGTCAACGTCAAGAAGGGCGACAAGGTCGCCGTCAATCAGGTCGTGGCCGTCATAGAGGCCATGAAGATGGAGACCAACGTGGTGGCACGCATGGAAGGCGTTGTGGACAGCGTTTTGGTGGACGCCGGAGACAGCGTAAAAGCCGGCGAGCTGATACTGACCATAAAATAATTACTTACGGCAAAATTGACAGCGCGCGGCATTGCCGCGCGCTGCGGTTTAGGCGAATTAGGACAATTTAATCATTTAAAGGGAAATAGCTTGACATACAGCACAAAATGTTTTATAACAGATTATGCAATATGACATAAGAGGACAAGAAAAATGATCAACACCGTTTTTGCAGCAGAATACGGCTATTACTATTACTTTAGGAAGACTGAGTAATAGTGATTTCGTATGCGCCAAAGCGGCAGGATAAGTTCTGTTCCGCCCTTTCAGCCGTGCAGTGAAATCACTGCACGGCTTTTATTTTTAAGTATTATTATTTGGAGGATAAAGTAATGATAGTAGTTCTGAGAAAAGGCACCACGGAAGAACAGCTGGAAAATCTGCTGGCATGGCTGAGATGCCAGGGCGTGGAGCCGGATGTGTCCAAAGGCACGGATGTGACAATAGTGGGTCTGGTGGGCGACGTGAGCCGGATAGACACGGAGCTTGTGGAGGCCCTTGACATAGTTGACAGCGTCAAGCGCGTGACCGAGCCCTTCAAGGCCGCCAACCGCAAATTCCACCCCGAAGACACCGTGGTGGAGCTTGATAACGGCGTGAAGATAGGCGGCGGCAGCTTCACATACATGGCCGGCCCCTGCTCTGTGGAGTCCGAGGAGCAGATCATCGGCATAGCCCGCCGGGTAAAAGCCGCCGGCGCCCAGATGCTCAGAGGCGGCGCCTTCAAGCCCCGCACCTCGCCCTACTCCTTCCAGGGCATGGGCGCGGACGGCATAAAGCTGCTGCTGGAGGCAAAAAAGGAAACCGGCCTGCCCATAGTCACGGAGCTTATGGACATCGGGCATCTGGATCTTTTCGCCGACATAGACCTTATCCAGATCGGCGCCAGAAACATGCAGAACTTTGAGCTTTTGAAGGAGCTGGGTCATTGCGGCAAGCCCATACTGCTGAAGCGGGGTCTTGCCAACACCATTCAGGAATGGCTGATGAGCGCGGAATATCTAATGGCCGGCGGCAACCACGATATAATTTTGTGCGAGCGGGGCATACGCACCTATGAGACCTTCACCCGCAACACTCTGGATCTTTCAGCGGTGGAGGCAGTGCACGAAATGAGCCACCTGCCCGTGATAGTCGATCCCAGCCACGCCACAGGCAAGGCCAAGATGGTGCTGCCCATGGCCATGGGCGCCGCCGCCGTGGGGGCGGACGGCCTGATGGTGGAGGTACACAACGACCCGGCTCACGCCAAGTGCGACGGCGCCCAGTCCATCACCCCCGACCAGTTCGACATTTTGACGGAGAAAGTCGGCAGAATAAGGGAGGCGATCAAATGAAAGTGGGAATAGCGGGTATCGGCCTCATAGGCGGATCGCTGGCAAGGGATTACAAGGCCGCAGGACACACGGTGTTCGTGGCCGACAGGACAGTAAGCGTGGTGGAATACGCCCGCCTGGCGGGTATTGCCGACGGCGAGCTCAATGAGAAAACAATTCCTGACTGCGACCTTATCCTTATTGCGCTTTTCCCCACCAGAACCATAGAATACATGAAGGAGATTGCGCCGCTGGTGAATAAAAACGCCGTGGTCATCGACTGCGGCGGCACAAAGCGGGTCATATGCCGCGCGGGCTTCAAGCTGGCGGAGGAGTACGGCTACACCTATGTGGGCGGGCATCCCATGGCCGGCACCCAGTTTTCCGGCTTCAAAAACAGCATGAGGGGCATGTTCAAGGACGCGCCCATGGTGATAGTGCCGCCCAGATACGACGATATCCGGCTTTACCAGCGGGTTAAGGATCTTCTGGCCCCCGCCGGGTTCGGCAGCATAACCGTTACCACCGCCGAACAGCACGACAAGACCATCGCGTTCACTTCCCAGATGGCCCATGTGGTGTCCACGGCCTATGTGAAAAGTCCCACAGCCGAGGAGCACACCGGCCTTGCCGCCGGCAGCTATCAGGACATGACCCGGGTAGCCCGGCTTAACGAATATATGTGGACCGACCTCTTTCTTGAAAACAGGGACAACCTTGAAAACGAGCTGAACTCGCTGATAAACTCCCTTGTGGAATACAGGGACGCGCTGGAGAATAACGACGGCGACACCCTGTGCAGGCTTCTGGCCGAGGGCAGGATGATAAAGGAAAGGGTGGACAGCCAAAATGCCTGAAGTAACCGTCAGCGCGTCGAAGACCTACCGGGTAATTATAGAGGACAATGTGCTGAAGCTCTGCGGAAGCCTTATAAAAGAGACCTGCGGCGCCGACAGAGCCTTTATCGTGTGCGGCGACATTGTGGACGGACTTTACGCGGACACTCTGGCCCAAAGTCTTGACCGGGCGGGCTGCGCCGTGAGCAAATTCGTCTACCCCCACGGGGAGAGCTCCAAAAATGCCCAGACCTATGTCCGGCTTTTGAACGCGCTGGCAGACAGCGGGCTTGACAGACACGGAGTTATCACCGCGCTGGGCGGCGGCGTGACCGGGGATATGGCGGGCTTTGCCGCGGCCACCTACCTGAGAGGCGTGAAGTATGTGCAGATACCCACCACTCTGCTTGCCATGATCGATTCCTCCGTAGGCGGCAAGACGGGCATAGATCTGGACGCGGGCAAAAATCTGGCGGGAGCCTTCTGGCAGCCGGAGCTTGTGGTCTGCGACTACTCCGTGCTTGATACCCTGCCGGAGGAGATGTTCCGGGACGGCATGGCCGAGGCGGTGAAATACGCCGTGCTGAAGGACAGGGAGCTTTTCAAGCTGCTGGAAGCGCCCCGGAACAATCTCGAGCGGATAATCACCCGCTGCGTATCCATAAAGCGGGATTTCGTTTGTGCCGACGAGTTCGACAGGGGAGAGCGGCAGAAGCTCAATCTGGGCCACACCGTGGGCCACGCTGTCGAAAAGCTTTCAAACTACTCCGTCAGCCACGGCAAAGCCGTGGCTGTGGGTCTTGCCGTTATCGCCCGGGCCGCCTGCGCCAACGGAGACTGCGATAAAAATACCGCTGAAGAAATTGTAAATATTTTGAAAAATATAGGTCTGCCTACAAAACAGGACTTTACTGCCGAGGAATTATCTGAGATAATGTTACACGATAAAAAGTGCGCCGGAGGGCTGATAAATCTGATAATCCCCCGGGAAATCGGCCGCTGCGAGATAAAAAAACTGCCGGTTTCATCTTTGAGCGCATATGTGAAAAAAGGCCTTTAAATCAATGAAAGTAACTGTATCCCCGGGCAGTCTGGGCGGCGTGATTGCCGCGCCGGCGTCAAAATCCTGCGCCCACAGACAGCTAATATGCGCGGCGCTGTCCAAAGCTCCGTCGACAATAAAAATCAATACCCTCTCTGAGGACATTCTGGCCACAGCCCGCTGCCTTGAAGCGCTGGGCGCGGGCATCCAGTCCATCCCCGGCGGCTTTCGCGTGACGCCGCTTAATAGGTGCGCCATCCCTGCCGGTGCGGTTTTGGACTGCGGCGAATCAGGCTCCACGCTGCGATTTATGCTGCCTCTGGTCTGCGCGTTGGGGGCGGAGTGCAGCCTTGTTATGCGCGGGCGTCTGGCCCAAAGGCCGCTAAGTCCGCTATATGAGGAGCTTATAGGCCACGGAGCCCTGCTATCGCCGGAAGGTATATCTCCGCTGCGGGTTTCGGGAAAGCTTTCAGACCCGGATTTTTCCATTTCAGGAGCGGTGTCATCCCAGTTTATAAGCGGACTTTTGCTGGCGCTGCCAATTATGGGCGGCGGCAGGGTGCGCCTTGCGGGCAGGGTGGAATCCCGCTCGTATATAGACATCACCGCCAAGACCATGATTTTAGCCGGGGTGAAGGTGGATTTTGCCGGTAATGCTTACAGCGTTTCCGGCGATTACGCCGCGCCGCCCCTTGCCAATGCGGAAGGTGACTGGTCCAATGCCGCTTTCTGGCTTGTGGCCGGCGCCGTGGGCAAAAGCCCCGTCACCGTAACAGGGCTTGACCCCAATTCCGCTCAGGGCGACAGAAAAATAGTTGACATAATAAGAAACTTCGGCGGGAAGGTCACAGTTACCCACGACGCTGTCACCTCCGCCCCTGCCCCGCTGCGGGGCAGTGAAGTGAACGCGGAGGATATACCCGACCTTGTGCCCATAATATCAGTGCTTGCCGCCAAAGCGGAGGGGGAGACCAGCATTGTCCGCGCCGGTCGCCTGAGACTTAAGGAGAGCGACAGACTGAAGGCGGTAT
>CAZLIJ010000048.1:0-8909 GCA_964559305.1 uncultured Oscillospiraceae bacterium
GGTCAGAAGATATGAACCATTATTATCATTCACGCCAGTTGTTTTCCCCCGTCCATTGCCATACTCCCTGATAGCTCGTACAGAATTTTTTTCATATCTGCAGGTATGGCTGCCATGTCCTTCTCCCTGTTCTCCACAGATTCAAAGCTTTTTCGGAAGTTTGACGCCACTACGGTGTTGAGCTGATTTGTGTCCATAAGCGCATACTCCCTTAGCGTATCCGGAGTACGCAGGGTCTTTTGCACAAGAACCGGCAGCTTAGCAAACTCCTCTTTCGAATGGTAATAGCCGTTTGATGCTGCCTTCATAACCAGCCTCCAGGCTTCAAAGCTTGTAAGCTTGTCCGGATTCTGCATATCCCTGATCTTTGTTTTGATTTCCGCCACATTTGGTGCGAAGTCTGAGTCGGCAGTATCTATGCGCATATTCACCGCAGCTTGTACCATCAGATACGGAATATCTGCAAAATGTGCCGCCCACAACGAGATCATCGCATTTGCGTCGTTAATCTTCATGTTCCTAAAAGAGACCGGATATGCGGCCTTCAGTATGCTGAGTATCTGTATCGCCTCTGCCTTATCCATCGTTTATCCCCTCCTGCATCAAGATTTTAAGAAACGGATTGTCTGTAAGGGAGTTTATATTTTTTTCGCTGTCTCCACGTTCCCAAGTACGTACCGCGGCCCTCCAGTCTTTCATCGCTGTGCCGCCTTTGTACTTCCAGCCCCTGGCGGCGTAGTAATCAACGAACTTCTCTGCATCCACGTGGTTACCGCGTTCACGGCAGTATGCCTTAACATCTGCAGCGGAAGGCGGTTTGAAGCGTAGCGCGCACGTATCTCCCGTACTCCTGTCTTTGTCCTCGTCTTTGTCTTGGTCTTTGCCCTTGTCTTCATCTTGGTCTTTATCTTTATCCTGGTCTTGGTCTTTATCTTTGTCTTTATCTTGGTGACATTTGCTATTTTTGCTATCTTTTGCTATTGGCAAAATGGCACTTGCCATAGGATTTCCCATATTCCACCTTTTTTCAGCGCCCCGCTTCCCCGCATCTCTCCGTTTATCGGAGATGTCAGAGTACGTAGCTCTGTCTCGGTCTATCTGGCCTTTCATCGTCAGAAATGCAATCTTCTCGGCTCCCGTTAGATCGTCAGTCTCTTCATCGTTAGCATACTCAAGTATGGCCATGAAAAGCCTGCCCCTCGCCCCGTTATCGAGCTCTCGCACTATGTCAATAAAATCCCTATACACCTTGATATATGATAGTTCCATGTTTATCCTCAGAACGGCAGATCGCCGTCATCAATGGCTATATCTGAAAACGCTGCCTCATCCGGATCCACATCTATTGGCTTAACGCTTGCTTTTTTGCTGTCGCCGAAATATACGTTATCCGCCACTACTTCTGCAGCGCGATGCTTGTTTCCGTTCTTATCTGTCCAGTCCCGTAACTGCAGGCGGCCGACTACAACAGCCATGCTTCCCTTAAAAAAGTAGTTGGAAACAAATGTCCCTGTCTGCCGCCACGCCACACAGTCTATAAAATCCGTCTGCTTTTCACTGCCGCCGGTCTGGTAGTCTCTATCCACAGCCAGGGTAAATGACGCCACCGCAGTCTGGCTCTGGGTATATCTCAATTCCGGATCCTTGGTCATCCGGCCCATTATTATGATCTTGTTAAGCATTTTATTGCCTCCTACATATATGACCTGTAAAACCGGTTCATCCAGTCCTCGAGCGTCCAGTTATAATAACGCATCGCTTTTTCCTGTGCCCACGCCTGCAGCTGCGTCCGGGTCTCCATATTCCTATGCACGGCCTCAGAGCCGTTCTCATGGCAGCTGTCATGGCAGAGCCATACGGTAAGACCGTAACGCTCACTCTGGTTACGCATACCTCCGCCATATACGTGGTGGCGATCCAGATGCTCAGGGCCTGTCCTGCCACACAGCCAGCATTCCTTTTTATCCTGCAGTATGCTTAGCACCCCAGCTCCTCAAAAGCAATGACTTTTCCCTGTCTGAAATAGTTTCTATATCCAGATTCTTGGCTTCCTGTACCAGATAATCTATGAGCCTGGACATCTCTTTCGTGTCATAGGCCGACGATCCATAGAAGGCCATCACATAAGTTCTGCCGGCATACTCGTTCATCTTTATGGCCGGCCACCCAAGGCCCTGCGTCTCCCATACCCGTATGAACTTGTCTGCGGCTTCATTCAGCACGCTGACCGTCTGGAATGTTCCTACGTCTTTTATAGCGTCACGGTAGACCTCTTCCTTTGTACCCTGGATCTTCCGCGCTATCTCATCACACAGAGCCCAGCAAAACGAATTAGCATCATTGCTGCGTTTATTTTTTTCCGGAGCTAGAGTGTAAGCACCCACCTTGAATCCATGCACGAAGCGGAATGACGCCGGATCGCTTGTTTTCAGTTTCAGCCATTCCCGGTCGTGCTTACATTCCGAAACAAAAAAGCTCTCATTCATGCTGACTCTCTCTTTTCCGCCTGACTATCCTTGCCTGCCGAATCTATGAGTTTCATACACTCGATGCAGTACACCGCGCCGTTATATCTGTGTTCGCTGTACTTGGCAATGTTGACTGCAGGCCACACCTTGCCATCCTTGGTCTTGCCGGGTGTTATGTACGAGCCACAGCGCATACAGCGTGGCGCCGGCACAGGCTCTTTCTTATTCTCGGGCTTTACCTCTGTTTTTGGCAGGCTCGGCTCAGGTGTTGTGGCATCAGGATCCGGCATTTCTTCTGTCGGTATACAGAACACCTGGAACATGGCATATTTCATTGCTACGGCCATAGCCTTGTTGCTGGCCTTGTCGCCGCTGTCCATACCCTCACCTATTACCACGGCACTGACCGAAGAGCCATCCTCGGCATAGAATGTGTATTTTATCTTCGCTATGCAATACATAAGGGTTTTCCCCTTATCTGTCACACGTTCCTCACGGCTCTGCTCCAACACCTCAGGTACCACAAATATATGGTTTTTAGCCATAAGAGGCTGGAATGTGTTCATCACATCGTCAATACCACGGTACATAAACCCTTGCTGCTGATTGCGCTTCCCTTTGGATATTGCATACCCTTCATCCATGATGGAGGTAATTGCTTCGAATATATTCACCGTTCTCACCTCACCTGTAAATTCTGTCTCTCTACCACCTGGCAGCCAGGCACCACTCGCCCGCCCTTGATTGCCTCGGAGATGGCCTTTTTATTTATGGTCGGCTCCTTTACCACCAGGAACTCCATGTTTCCCACGGCCCTCTGCATATCCACAAAATTGCGCTCATCGGATATCTCTACCGCCTTCGACTTGCGAAATGATAATACGCAGCGGGCCGTCTCAAATCTGTTCTCTTCATGGGATTTCAGCGAGCCAGACAGGTAGTCCTTCAGTCTGCCCGCTTTATTCTCAAGCACTGTCCGACGTTCGTGCAACGCAGCTTCCTCTGTCTTAATTGCTTCCGCGTCAGATATTAAATTTTTAATATACAGCGCTGTATTCTCGATCTTTAATGCGCGGTCTGTTTCCAGCGCCTCTAGTTGTTCGGCACCGTCTAACACTTCTCCTGTATCCGGATCTACTATAAAGCCATTGTCGATCGCCGTTTTTATTTTGCTGTCGATTTCATATAATGTTGCCATTTTTATCTGCCCCCATGATTTAACGCCTGAATATCGATGTTTTTTGGCATCAGTTCTTTACGGTAGCCCGCGCCTGTTCAAATCTTGTCAGTGCCGAGGGCGTCACCACATATGGCCCCTTGCCTGCTCCGCCTAGGTCTATGGCTTCAAGCTCTCCTCGTCGTATCCATGACCACACTGTGCAAATCTTGACGCCATATGCTGTGGCTACTTCATCACATCCATATCTTTCTTCTATTCGCGGTATGTTTTTTGGCTCATCAGGAACAATCCGAAGATACTGTTTCATGGCACGCCCCCTTCAAACATTTTCATTCTGCAAACTCTCAGCTAAAAAAAATAGCGTCTCTTTCCTTCCTTGTCATGTTGCATCTCTCCGCCAATATGGTTACTTCGGAGATTTTGAAGGGAATCTCATTGTTCATCTTCTTAATGTACGCCTGTCTTGAAATGCCAAGATATTCTGCCGCTTTTTCCTGTGTTATATGAGATTCCGCCATTTTTCCTCTGAGCTTGTCTGTGTTCGTCAACCCACTCGCCTCCTCGTGGTTTCTTTCTTGTAAATTCATAATAGTACGCTGTTTCTAATTTGTCAACAGTCTATATGCAAAAGTTTTTGTTTACTTTTCGTGAACTATGTGCTATAGTGACTTTGGTGATTGAAATGACTATTAATGAACGTATCAAAGCCAGAAGAATTGAGCTGAATATGTCACAGCTCGAATTAGCAAACAAGCTCGGCTACAGCTCTAAGTCCACCATCTGTCTTGTGGAGAATGGCCATCGCAATGTTGATAGCTTCCGTATTAAAGAATACGCCGATGCTCTCAACTGCGCACCTAATTGGCTCGCGTTTGGCTCCGATGATGACAGCCCCATTCAGCCCCCTGAGAAAAATGCGAAGACTAAAGAACTTTTGGCCATCGCAGAAGCACTCAATGAGACGGGATTTAATCTTTGGACTGGGTATGGTAAGGATCTAGCGGCTCTCAAGAAGTATCAGGTTGCTGCCGCAAAAACAGATCAAAAAAACGATATTATTTCCATGCCGGAGCAGGAGAAGCCACATAGGCCAACAATCTATCATTACTTGACAGGCGTTGCCGCTGGCTTCATTTCTCCCATAGAAGGTTCGGATTACGAAAAGATCACTCTCCCGGAGGATGCTCCGGATGACGCAGACTTCTGTGTTGACGTGGAAGGCAATTCTATGGAGCCTTATATCAAGGATGGAAGTACTGTATATGTCAAGCGAGATGCGGCCCTGTCTCAATTCGATGTAGGGATCTTCTTCTGGGATGGCAGTGTGTACTGCAAGCAGATCTGTGAGGATTATAATGGCACGATCCACCTCTTATCTGCCAACCCCAAACTGCAAAGCGCAAATAAAGTTATTCCAAAGTCTGATCTTCAATACCTTGTTTGCTATGGGAAGGTTATTCTTCCTCACAAACTACCAAAACCACAATATTTATGATCTGTGCTGAGCAGCGTAAATGTGTGCCCTGAAAAGGGCACACAATTCTTTTATATATGAGGTGTTGTACGATGAAACGTAAGCCAAATGGTGAAGGGTGTCTTCTGCAGAGAGCTGATGGCCGTTGGGAGTTCCGTGTTTTTGTTGGTAAAGATGCTGCTGGCAAACTGGTCAGAAAATCTTTCTATAGCACTGACGCCGATGGCAGTGGGGCAAAAAGAAAGTATCTCGAATGGCTTAAGGCCGGTGCCAAAGTCAAGGGTCGTACCGAGACCTTGGGAAAGTGGGCTGACCAATGGCTGCTTCTCTATAAGAAAAACAGTGTTTCATATTGCAATTATCGGAACTATGAAATCTATATTAAAAAGCACATTGTGCCCGCCCTCGGTGATATGGATCTCACAGATATACGCCCCTTGGACTTGCGTATCTTTCTGGCAAGTAAGGCCAACCTTTCGGCAAGCGCAAAAAACTATTTGCGGATCTGCCTGAACGGTATATTCAGATCTGCTATGGAAAACCGGCTTTGCACTGAAAATCCCATGATCTATATTAAGAAAGACAGAGGCGGTGCCAATCGAAATCACAAGAAGCCGATGGTCTTTAACAAGGAAGAGGTTAAGGCGATCATAGACTTTGCCCCTTCCCACAAATGGGGCCTGTACATTGAGTCGCTTCTCTATACTGGACTGCGCATGGAAGAGTTGCTGGGACTTCGCTGGTGCGATGTCCATATCGACAATGGAGAAGCCTTCCTCAACATCTGCCAGGTCGTAGAAAGGCTTGACAGCCGCAGTAAGGAATATGAGCTTCCTCCTGACAAAAATAACGTAATTAAACATCGTCAGGCCTATGGTATTCGCACATACACGAAAAGTGGTAAGGATCGCATTGTATTTCTTACGCCCAACGGTGTTGACGTTTTTCGTCGTATTCCTAAGGAGGGCATCTATGTGTTTTCCGGCCCTGACGGATTTGTTAAGCCCTGCACGTTTCAGACTCGCTATGAAGCCTTTATCCGTGATCTCAACAAAGGGCGTCCGGCTGACGATCAAGTTCGCTTTCTATCTCCCCATAAATGCCGCCACACATATGCGACAAATCTTCTCGCTGGAGGCGCAGATCTCCGGTCTGTACAAGAGCAATTAGGCCACTCATGCGTCACTACTACAGAGATTTATACGGACGTAGATGTAGATGGAATAAGGCAAAAAAACGTGGTGAAATTGGCCTATTAATCGAACAGTTGTATCGTAGGAGTAGGGCAAAACGGTGTTCGAAAAACGTTGAGATTAAGCCATTTTTTAAGTTCCGAAGGACGACTGTAAATCTGCTGGCTATGCCTTCGATGGTTCGAATCCATCTTCCCCCACCACATCATCAACCATTGTTGATACAACAAATCCCCACTCAATTACGAGTGGGGATTGCTGCTTTTCCTTGATTTATCAATGGTTACAGCGTTTTGCATATTCTCCGCTCGGTTTCGTTCCGGGTGGTTTTTTGCGTTATGAAGCTTGCGGCGGAGAAAATCGAGTAAAAGTGAAACCCCCTAGAGGAAACGTTCACAGGTCGGTTTCAAATAAAGAAAAGCCCGTATGCCGGACAATTTCCAGTCAAGCATACGGGCATTTTCTGTCCTTATCCAATTGTCCACGGCAGCTCCGTACCATCTTTGAAAATAAACGTGAGCTCTGTAGCAGACCACACCATCAGCTTGTCGACTACTGCATACCATAGTTCCTCATCAAACTCCGTTAGGAGGCCGTCCTGTTTTTTGAGCATTTTTATGAAGCTTCGAAGCTGGAGCCGCTTGGTATTTCGTGCCTCTATTGTTTTATTGACCTCGGCAAGATCCTCCTGTACCCTATCGTAACGCTCCACCAACGCATTATAGCGAAATTGGTATTCTGACTGGTCAAGCGCTATGCGGCTGTTTTCAAGTACCATCTTCCGCATTAATTCGAGCACCACATCACTTTCATCCTGAAGAGAATCTCGCTCAGCTTCAAGGTCCTTGTTGCGGGCAACAGACCTGAGTATATCCTCATATGCCTCAATGACACTGTCCCGGTCGGCAATGAGGCTATTCATGGCGTTAACAAATACCTCTTTAAGCTGATCCTCGTAAAAATGCGGAGTGGAGCATTTCTCAGCACCTTTAAATTTACCGTTGCACTGCCAGACGGTCCGGCGGTACTTTGAATTGCTATGCCATACCTTCGCACCATAGATGGTCCCACAGTCGCCGCAGACGATACGACCCGCAAAGCAACCGGAGCTAGCGACGCACCGGATACCCTTACGCCTTTTGAGTTCGCTCTGTACATGGTCGAACAGTTCAGCACTCACAATGGCAGGATGGCTCCCTTCTACATAGTACTGCGGTACCTCTCCCTCGTTGGGCTTCATCTTTTTTGTTAGGTAGTCGGTACAGAATGTCTTTTGAAGGAGCGCATCGCCCTTGTACTTCTCATTTGTAAGAATACTCTCAACCACAGAGGGCTGCCAGTTATGCCTGCCGCCCGGTGTGGGTATGTTCTCTGCCGTGAGCTGCTTCGCAATAAGGGAGGGCGTCATACCGTTAATGCACATGGCGTATATGCGGCGTACCAACTCTGCCTGCTCCTCGTTTATAACAGGTTGGCCATCCTCACCCTTATCGTAACCGAGGAAACGCTTATAAGGCATTGTGACCTTGCCGTTAGCAAAACGCGCCCTCTGTCCCCACGTCACGTTCTGACTGAGGTTCCGGCTTTCCTCCTGCGCTATACTGGAGAGAATGGTGATGGTCAGCTCAGCGGCGGGATCGAATGTCCAGAGTCCGTCCTTCTCAAAAAACACCTCAACGCCTCTAGCCTTGAGCTTCCGTACTGTACTTATAGAATCGACGGTGTTGCGGGCAAAGCGAGAAATTGACTTTGTGACGATCAGGTCAATTTTGCCGTTCATCGCGTCTTGTATCATCTTCTGAAAGCCTTTACGCTTTTTTATGTTGGTGCCGGAAATCCCCTCATCGCTGTAAAGGCCCACAAACTTCCAATCCTCATGGCTACTGATGAAGCGCTTGTAGTAATCCATCTGAGCCTCGTAGCTTGTGAGTTGCTCTTCATTATCTGTAGAAACCCTTGCATATCCGCATACTCGGCGAACTGCCGTGGTTGATAATGGCTGGGCTGTATAGAACTGTACTGTCGGCGGTATTACCGTTACGTTCGCTGCCATTACTCACACCTCCTATTTTCTCTTGCCGCCTGGCGCATCTCATCCGTCCAGCTTTCACTTCGCGAACGATCCTTCCATTCTGCCTCTACCCTACTGCCGTTTGTGAAATTGAAGATTATCTTGTTAGGAGCAGGAACATATATGGCGGATATTTGTTTTCTGAATATGTCCTCGTCGAATGTGGGAATTCCAAGAACTTGATTTGTCAGGTCTATCAACGTATCCTCAGGTATTTGCTTAGCCTGACAAGCTGCCGTGCCTTTTGTAAGGTATGTAGAGCAGTTCCAGTAATGTCTCCCCCGGTTCGTCTTGCGCCGGTAGTAGCTCCCGCACTGGCCGCAACGGATCATCCCTGAGAATGGGTAACGCTTTGCATGGTCGCCTTTAGCATTGGTTTTCTCATTGGCTGCAGCAAGCCTTTTCTGAACCGCTTCGAATTTCTCCATCTCGATGATAGCCGGATGGGTACCCTCGGCATAGTAGCGCGGCAGCTCACCCTTATTCACGACCTTTTTCTTCATGAGATGGTCGGTAACGTATG
>CAZLIJ010000049.1:0-4168 GCA_964559305.1 uncultured Oscillospiraceae bacterium
AAAATGTTCCCAAGATGCTGACAAACTTCATGAACCTTATCGGCGAAAAGAACATCAACGTGGACCACATGATTAATAAATCCAGAGGGGATTACGCCTACACCATGCTGGACGTGGGCTCAGACCTGGATGAAGCCATGATAGAGGAGATACGCTCCATGCCGTATGTGCTGAGAGTGCGTATGCTGTAACCCAATATTTCACAGGGCCGTCACCCATGGACGGCCCTGCTTTTTGTTGACCTTGGGGTGGTATTGTGGTATGTTAATAAATACTGATTTTTTGTAAGAAAGGCAGCTTTAATGGCTGAAGATACTTTATACAACGGATCCGGCGGAAAACCAGACACAGCGGCAAAGCTGCTGCTGATTTTATGTGTTTTGCAGCCGGTGATGGACATTGTTTCATACTGGCTTGTATATTTCAGCTTCGGCAGCATGATAAGTCTGGGGATCAGATTTGTGGTGCTGACGGGGGTGACGGCGCTGGCGCTTGCCTGGTCTGACCGGAAAAAATACTACTGGTGGTTTATCGGCGCTGCGGCTGTGTTTTTCGGACTTCATGTGCTGTTTTGCCGTGGGGCCTTCGCTGAATACGGCCTTGCCTGGCTCATGTCAGACGCCGCAAATTATCTGCGGATTATCCAGCTGCCGCTGTTCACCATGGCGTTTATCACATTGCTGCGCCGGGCAAAGGGCGGCTATACAGCGGTGGAAAAGGGCTTTTTCATCGCGCTTTGCGTCATTTTTGCTTCTGAGCTCATAAGCACGCTCACCGGCACCGACCCCCACACCTATCCCTACAAATCCCTTGGTATTCTGGGCTGGTTTTATTTTGCCAATTCCCAGAGCGCCATACTCTGCGCCGCAATTCCCGTGGCGCTGTGCTGGGTGATGAAAAAGGACAGGCTCGTTTTCACGGCGATCTTCTGCGTGCTGGCTTTTGCGGTGCTCTATATGTTCGGCACAAGACTTTCCTATGTGGGCATATTCATCATCGGCCTTGGAACGGTGATTACATGGCTGCTTGCAAAAAAGCTCCGGCTGCCGGACGCCGTGGTCATAATAATATGCGTGGCCGTCTGCGGCGCCTGCGTAAAAATTTCGCCCATGTATATAAACCAGAGCCGCCATCAGGAGATACTTGCCGCCGAGCAGGCGGATATAGACGATCTTGTCCGGCAGGGCAAGGCTCAGTACGGGGAGGACGGGAACGAGTACCTGCGTCCGGCCTATGAAAAATATCTGGGCGGGCTTGTGGATAAATACGGTCTTGACCGTGTGCTGGAGCGCTACGGCTCGTCTGAGGACGCGTCCCAGATCATAGACGTGCGCAAAATGCGCATCCAGTACTGCTCCATGCTTATGGAGGATTCGCCCGTGGGGGTGAAGCTTTTCGGCCTTCCGCTGGAAAGTCTGACCCACAACGACTATGTTTACGACGTGGAAAACGATTTTCACGGTATATTTTATCTGTGCGGCGGCGTGGGCCTTGCGGCCACGGCTGTGTTTTTCCTGTACTTCATTGTTGTCATAATCCGGGCTCTTATAAGAGACTGGAAAAAATACTTCACTCCGGAGGCCGGGGCTGTGGGCGTGGCGCTGATAACGCTGTTCATCCACTCCTACTTCACCGCCGGCGTGCTGCGGCGCCCCAACGCGTCGTTCTACTTTTCCGTGTGCCTTGCGGCAGCGTACTATCTTGTGAAAATTAATGGGGAGGGCCATTCGGTTGAACGAATCCAAAATTGAAAGAACAACAGGGGGCAACTGGTTTGAACGCCATCTGTCCGCCATTATAATAGCCGTGTTCGCCATCCAGCCTTTTATGGATATGCTGTCCTTTCTGGTGGATGAAAAAGGTCTTAGCAACACTGTCACTCTGGCGCTGCGCTTCGCGGTGCTGTTCTTTGTGGGACTGCTGGGTTTCTGCCTTTCCCATAAGAAAAAATACTATCTCATTTTTGCCGGAGCCTGTGTTATAGTGCTGGCGGGGCATATCGCGGCGTGTATGGGTCAGGGCTATCTGGACCCGGTGGGCGACATTTCAAACTTCGTGCGCGTGGCGCAGATGCCGCTTTTCGCCATGTGCTTCATCACATTTCTGCGCAGGGGAGAGAAGCCCTATAAGGCTATCGAGACCGGCATTGCGCTGAACTTTATCATTATCACCGTTTCCGTAGTGCTCAGTGTTGTCACCAACACTTACCGCCACACCTATATCGAAAACAATCTGGGCGTTCTTGGCTGGTTTGCCACCAGTAATGCCCAAAGCTCCATCATGAGCATACTCACGCCCCTGGTGGTGCTGATGGCGTACAGAACAAAAAAGAACTGGCTGCTTGCCCTGACCACCGTCGCCGCCTTTGCCCAGCTCTATTTTCTGGGCACCCGTCTGGCGTTTATGTCCATGGCGGTCACTGTTGCCGGACTTGTGATAATAATGCTTCTCAAAAAGAGCTTCAAGTGGAAGCCCGTGGTCATCGTGGCAGCCTGCTTTCTTGTGTGCTGCGCCTTTGTCAAGCAGTCGCCCATGTATCAGAATCAGGCCGTTTACAATCAGGTCATGAGCAGCAAACAGAACGACGCCGACGTGATGATGAGCTGGCAGCTTGAGGATGGCCAGGACTTTTCAAAGATCGACTGGAGCAAGCTGACACCCACGGAAAAAAAGGACATACTCACTGTTATCTACACCTATTACAACACAAAGCATCTTGTGAACCGCTACGGTATCGACAAGGTGCTGGAAGCCTATAACTATACCCACACCATCACCGACATCACCGGCACCAGACATCAGAAGATAATCTTCTGCCAGCTCCTTATGGACGAGCAGGACTCAACTTTATCCCGTATATTCGGCATGGAGCTGTCCCGCATGAGCTTTGAAGGGAAGAACTACGATGTGGAAAACGACTTCCACGGCGTATACTTCCTGTACGGCTGGACGGGCCTTGCGCTTATGATGGCGTTTTTGGGGTATTTCGTTTACCTAATTATCCGGGCGCTTATTAAGGACTGGAAAAAGTACTTCACTCTGGAGGCGGGAGCCTTCGGAATGGCTTTCTGCATTGCCATGGTGTATGCCTACAACACCGCGGGCGTACTGCGCCGTCCCAACTCGTCCTTCTACCTTTCAATACTGCTGGCTGTCATATATTATCTTACAGTGATAAAGGATTACGGTGAAAACCGGCTGGAGGAGATCGAACAATGAGATTCAGCGTCATAGTTCCGGTGTATAATGTCCGGGACTATCTGCCCCGCTGCGTGGATTCCGTTCTTGCCCAGGACACCTCCGAGTGCGAGATGATCCTTGTGGACGACGGCTCCACAGACGGGGAGAGCGGTAAGATATGCGATGTATACGCCGCGGCCCATCCGGGGCTTATCAGCGTGATACACCAGAAAAACGGCGGTTTGGGTTGCGCCCGTAATACCGGCATCGCCGCCGCCCAGGGCGAGTATCTTGTGTTTCTCGACAGCGACGATTATTTGAGGGACGATACACTTGAGAAGCTGTCTGCCGCCATTGACAGCACCCACGCGGACATATATACCTTCGGCTTTTCCATATGCCGGGAGGGGAGAGAGCCGGAGAGCGTAACGGACGCCCTGCCTGAAGGCAAAGCGCTCACGGCGGCAAAGACGCCGGAAATGCTGGAGATGAATCCCAGCGCCTGCAACCGGATATGGAAGCGGGAGCTTTTTGCCGAAACGGGCATACTTTTCCCTGCCAGGGTGTGGTATGAGGATATACGCACCACCATCAAGCTGTTTGTTAAAGCAAAAAGCATAGTATCCCTGCACAAGTGCTTCTACTGCTACACCGTGCGGGAGGATTCCATCACTCACAACACCAATGTTGCCCGCAACAGCGAGATCATGGACGCCTTTGACGATCTTCTCGTCTGGTTTGAAAAAAACGGATACTACGACGAATACAAGACGGAGCTTGAGCGGCTGGCGCTGGAGCACGTCTATATCGCGGCCTCGGTAAGGGTTTTGCGAATAGACCGGAAAAGTCACCTGCTGGGGGAGTTTTCGGACTATATGGACAATAATTTCCCGGGCTTCATGTCCAATCCCCGGCTTGAAAGCCTCACTTCCAGTCAGAAGCTGGTGCTGAAGCTGCTGCGGGGGAAAAAGTACGGCCTTATAGCCGC
>CAZLIJ010000049.1:4178-6248 GCA_964559305.1 uncultured Oscillospiraceae bacterium
TTAAAGGGTCGCTTGGCTGACAGGAAAGGAACAAAGCTTTGTCTTTTCGCGATAAAATGAACGGAAAAAGAGGAGTGCTGCTGAAAAATACGGTGATGCTGTATATTCTGCAGTTTTCCACATACCTTCTCAGCTTCATTGTCGTCCCCTACGAGACCCGGGTGCTGGGGCCCACGATCTACGGCAAGCTGGGCGTAGCCATGGCCATCATGGTATATTTCCAGCTGGTGATAGACTTCGGCTTTATCCTCTCCGCCACCGAGGACGTTTCCCGCAACAGGGAGGATAACGGCTATCTCCGCAATATTTTTACCTCCGTCACATGGGCAAAGCTCATGCTCACGGCAGTATCTTTTGCGGTGCTGCTGGTGCTGTGCCGCGCTGTGCCCTCCTGGCGGGAGAGCACGCTGTTCTTCACGCTGTTTTTTGGTGCAACGGCCATCAATTCACTTATCCCAGACTACCTTTACCGGGGGCTGGAGGATATGACCGCCATCACCGTGCGGACAGTGCTTATTAAGCTTTTTTTCACCGGCATGATCTTTATTTTGCTGAAAACGCCTGAGCAGCTGTGCGTAATTCCGGCGCTGAATATCGCCGGCAATCTGGCCGCCCTAATCGGCGTTTATCTGCACCTTTCAAAGAAATTCAACATCCGCTTCACAAAAGTTAAAATGGCCGATGTGGGCAGGGCCGTAAAACGCTCGGCAAAATTTTTCTATTCCCGCATCGCCACCACCGCCTATACCGCGGCCAACACAATAATAATCGACCTTTTGACGGCCGGCGGCTCCACCGTGGGCTATTACACCTCCGCCGACAAGCTTATAACCACCGGCAAAAGCGCCATGTCGCCCATAGCGGACAGCCTTTACCCCTATATGGTCAAAAACAGGGACTTCAAGCTGGTCAAAAAGGTCCTTTTGATAGCGGAGCCGGTGATAGCGGCCTTTTGCGTTGTGGTGTTTATTTTTGCCGAGCCGCTGTGCCTGTGGTTTTTCGGCAGGAACTTCGGCCCCGTAGCGCCCATACTGCGGGCCATGCTGCCTGTGGGCATTATAATCCTGCCCAGCTATATTCTGGGCTTCCCCACGCTGACGGCCATGGGTCTTTCAAAGCACGCCAACTACTCGGTCATTTTCGGCTCATGCCTGCACGTTTTCAACCTGCTGGTGCTGTACTTCACCGGCCATATGAACGAGGTCACGCTGGGCGCGCTCATATCCATCGCCGAGGGGGCTATTCTCATTTACCGTATCGCCGTGATATATAAGCACAGAGACCGGCTGCGCCCGGACGCTGATCTGGAGGAGAGCTGATGAGAAAAATTCTGACCGGCTTGTGGTGGCTCATATGCAGGCTTATGCCTGTTAAGAAAAACAAAATCGTGGTTTCCAGCTATTATGGCCGGGGCTATTCCGACAGCCCCAAGGCCATAGTGGACGCTCTTTTGAAAACAGCGCCGGAGCTGGATATCGTCTGGCTTACAAACGATGTGGCCGGATTGCCGGATAAGGTCCGCGCCTGCCCCTATGATTCGCTGGGGCGCATATACCATTTGTCCACGGCAAAGGTATGGATAGACAACTGCCGCAAGGGCTCGCGATTCAAAAAGAAAAGCCAGATATACCTGCAGACCTGGCACGGCTTCGCCCTTAAGCGCATCGAAAAAGACGTGGTGGACAAGCTGGGCGACCCCAATTACGAGGCTTACGCCAGGCGCGATTCCGCCCAGTGCGACCTTATAGTGTCAAACTCCGCCCATATGACGAAGATATACAGGGAATCCTTCTGGTACTCCGGGGAGATCGCCGAATTCGGCTCTCCCAGAAACGACGTGCTGTTCACGGAAAACGGCTGCGGGCGAAAGGTGAGGGAAGCTCTGGGCATACCGGCGGAAAGCCGCCTTGTGCTCTATGCGCCCACCTTCAGAGCCGACCATTCTCTTGCACCCTACCGGCTGGACGCGCCTGAAGTTACCGCCGCGCTGGCCAGGCGCTTCGGCGGGAACTGGGTCTTCGTCACAAGGCTGCACCCCAACATCGCCAAGCTTGCCGGTGAGCTTAAGTA
>CAZLIJ010000049.1:6258-8751 GCA_964559305.1 uncultured Oscillospiraceae bacterium
GTATGAAGGGGCAGTGGACGCCACCATGTACCCCGATATTCAGGAGCTTCTGGCCGCCGCGGACGCGGTCATCAGCGACTATTCCTCCCTGATGTTCGACTTCGCCCTGACGGGAAGACCCTGCTTCCAGTTCGCGTCCGACATCCAGGACTATAAAAAAGACAGGAATTTTTATATTCCGCTGACCCGGCTGCCCTTCCCGCTGGGCAGCAGCTCTGAGGAGCTATGCGCCGGAATATCGGAATTCGACAGCGAAAAATACTCCGGCGCCTGGAAAAAATTCAGCGCCGATTACGGCTTCAAAGAGGACGGCCATGCCGCACGGCGCTGTGCCGAATGGATAATAAAAAAGATCAAGTGAGGTCAATGCAATGAAACGAGTAATAACCTACGGAACCTTCGATCTGCTGCACTACGGGCATATAAACCTGCTGCGCCGGGCAAAGCAGCAGGGCGACTATCTCATCGTCGCCCTTTCCACCGACGAGTTCAACTGGAATATGAAGAAAAAGAAAAGCTATTTTTCTTACGCCGAGCGCAAGGAGATGCTTGAAGCCATCCGCTATGTAGACATGGTCATCCCCGAGGACAACTGGGAGCAGAAGGAGACCGATGTTGACAAATACGGCGTGGACGTATTCGTCATGGGCGACGACTGGAAGGGCAAATTCGACTTTCTCAAGGATAAGTGCCAGGTGGTCTATCTGCCCCGCACCCCGGAAATCTCTACTTCAAAAATCAAAGACGATCTCAACAGCCGGGTTTAACGCTCGGCTGTTTTTATAAAAGGAGAAAATTATGACCGAAAGACTATACTATTCCGACAGTCATCTGATGGAGTTTTCAGCAAAGGTCCTGAAATGCGATAAAACTGAAACCGGCTGGGCCGTGGTGCTTGACGCAACCGCCTTTTTCCCCGGCGGCGGCGGACAGAAGGCCGATTCAGGCCTTATAGGCGGCGCAGCCGTGACGGGCATGGAGGAAAAGGACGGAGAGCTTTTACATTATATAAACCAGCCGCTGACTGAGGGCCAGACTTTCGACTGCCGGGTGGACAAAGACACCCGCTTTCGCCGTATGCGGAACCACTCCGGCGAGCATATTGTGTCCGGCACGGTACATAGATTGTACGGATATGACAATGTGGGCTTCCACATGGGCGAGGAGTTTGTGACCATTGATTTCAGCGGAGAGATAGACGCCGGCGGACTTGAAAGGGTGGAGAGACTGGCAAACGAGGCTGTGATGGCCGATCTGGAGGTCTTCTGCTCGTTTCCGTCGGCGGAGGAGCTGAAAACCATGGAATACCGCAGCAAAAAGGAGCTGACGGGGGAGGTGCGCATAGTCACCATACCGGGTGTGGATCAATGCGCCTGCTGCGCGCCACATGTTAAAAGGACAGGGGAGATAGGCCTTATAAAAATCCTCTCCTCCATGCGCCACAGGGGCGGCGTGCGGCTGGACATGGTCTGCGGGCTTGACGCTTATGAGGACGCGCGGATAAAACAGGAGAGCGTGTGTGCAATATCGAGAAAGCTGTCGGCCAAGCCCTGTGAAGTCGAAGGAGCAGTGGACAGGCTGCGGGAGGAAAACGAGAGACAGAAGCTCCGCTGCGGAGAGCTGAGCCGGCAGGTGGTTGCCGCCCGGCTTGCCGCCATGCCCCAGACCGAGGGCAATATATGTATTTTTGACGACGCGCTGGATGAACCGGCACTGAGAGAGCTTATAAACGGCGCTGTGACTAAATGCTCCGGCCTGGCGGCGGTTTTTTCCGGCAGCGACGAAAACGGTTACAGATATATCATCGGCAGCAGAAGCTGTGATTTGCGTTCGCTGACCACAGCGCTTAATACCGGTATCGGCGGCAAAGGCGGCGGCCGGCGGGAAATGATACAGGGCAGCGCCGTCAAATCGGCCAAAGACATACAAGTATTTTTAAATAACTTCACAATATAGACATTTGCTCAAAATTGTCTAGGTCAAACTGACATTTTCCGTTGATTTTTGACAATAATCCGACGATTTTCAATTGACAATTATCTGTCATTTTGTTAAAATTATGAAGGTTAATGAGCGAAATGTGGGCTCTGATTCACATTGCAAAATAATTATTTGGGGGGTTATTCGTGAAAGATCTCAAGCATCTTATCTACTTCGAGAATCTGCTTCAGCAGGCCAACAACGAACTGGTCCAGAAGGCTAAGGCCGACGGCAAGTACGCTCTTGGTTACACCTGCTACTTCATGCCTGAAGTGCTTCTCGATCTGCCCGGCTGCTTCTCAGTGCGTTTGAGGGCTCCCGGCTGCACCTCACCCGACATTGCCACTTACTATATGTCGGGCAGAACCTGCCACTACGGACGCAGCCTTCTTGAGCGCGCTCTTGAGGGCGGTTACAATTTCCTGGACGCTGAGATGGCTACCGAAACCTGCACAGTCACCTGCCGCTTCCAGGAGCATCTGCAGATGATGAACATCATCCAGAATCCCAATT
>CAZLIJ010000050.1:0-8662 GCA_964559305.1 uncultured Oscillospiraceae bacterium
CCCTTGAGGAAAAGCCCCGGGAGACTGTGGAGACGCTGGACGTCAGTCAGGGCAAGCTGGTCATCGGTTTTCGTCTGGGCGAGTGCATGGAAAATGCCGACAAGGCCCCGATGAGAGTGTTCAACGCCGTGTACGGCAGCGGCGTCACCTCCAAGCTTTTCACAAACGTCCGCGAGCGCCTGTCGCTGTGCTACTACGCAAACTCCATTCTTGAAACCCACAAGGGGCTTATGTTCGTCTCCTCCGGCATAGACGAAAAAGACTTTGCCGCCGCCCGGGACGAGATACTGGCCCAGCTGGACGCCGTGCGCCGGGGCGAGATAAGCGACTATGAGCTGTCCGCGGCGAAAAGCTGCTTTGCATCGGATATGCGGGCCGTTTCGGACAGTCAGAGCGAGCTTGAAAGCTACTATCTTGCCAACGCCGTGGACGGGGCCGAGGTCAGCCCCGCGGAGCTTGCCGCTCTGAGCGAAAGCGTGACTAAAGAACAGGTGGCCCAGATAGCCCGGGGCATTGAATGCGACGAAATATATTTCCTCAGGGGTTCAGGGGAGGATTCTGATGGAGAGTAAGTTTTTTGATACTGTGGGCGAGACGGTGTATTCCGCCACGCTGCCCAACGGACTGAAAATATGCGTGAATCCCCGGCAGGGTTTTTCCACCTCCTTTGCCGCCTTTGCCACCGATTACGGCGGCGCCTGCCGCCGGTTTTCCGTGGGCGGGCAATGGCTGGACACTCCGGCGGGCGTGGCCCATTTTCTGGAGCACAAAATGTTCGATATGCCCGACGGGGACAACGCCCTGTCCATTCTTTCCGCCAACGGCGCCGACGCCAACGCCTTCACCTCCGCCGGTATGACCTGCTATTACTTTGAGAGCACCCGGGATTTTGAGGAAAACCTGCGTATGCTTTTGAAATTTGTCTCCACTCCCTACTTCACCGAGGAAAGCGTGCAGAAGGAGCAGGGCATCATCGGGCAGGAGATAGGCATGGGCGAGGACGATCCGGGCTTTGTGGTGTATATCAATCTCATGAAAATGCTCTACGCCCGCCACCCCATCCGGGACGCCGTGGCCGGCACGGTGGAAAGCATTTCCCATATCACCGCCGAAACGCTTTACAGCTGCCACAAAGTGTTCTATAATCCATCCAACATGACCTTGTGCGCGGCGGGCGATGTGGACCCGGAACGGGTTTACGCCATTGCCATGGAAATGCTGCCGGACAAGCCCGGTCAGGTGCCGGAAAACGATTTTGGCCCCGCTGAGGACGATAAGCCCTCATCACTGCGCCAAAGCGTGACCATGGAGGTCTCCGCGCCGCAGTTTCTGCTGGGCGCGCGGATAAAGCCCGCGCCGGCGGGCTCCGGGCTGCTGCGCCAGAAGCTGGTGGGTCAGCTGGCCATGAGATATCTTGTGGGCAACTCCTCCCCGTTTTATTCAGGGCTATATTCCGAGGGTCTTTTGACCCGTGACTTTGATTATGAGATAGATTATGCTGCCGGCACGGCCACGGCAATGATAGGCGGCGAGAGCGCCGACCCTGAAAAGGTGGCGGAGCGCTTTGCCGAAACCGTGAAAAAAGCCGCGGAGCAGGGCATTGACAGCGAGGCCTTTGAACGGGTCCGCAGGGCTTCCTTCGGAGGCCGGCTGCGGGGTCTTGAGGATTTCGACAATGTGTGCGTGTCCATGGCCGACGGCGTTTTCGGCGGCTACTGCGCACTGGACGCTTTCGCCCAGCTTGAAACCGTGGAGAAGCGGGAGTGCGAGGACTTTATAAGAGCATTTTTTACCGACGGGATGGTTGCCATGTCCGTGATAACCCCCGGGAAAGCGTGAACAGATGACGGAAACAATGATGCGCGAAGCGTCCATATCCTTCCCCATGCTGGGGAATCTTACCATCAATCCCAAGGCCTATTTCACCGTGTTCGGCTTTGATATATACTGGTACGGCGTTATTCTGGCGGCGGCCTTTATCACTGCCCTTTTCTACTGCTCTCACAGAGCAAAGGATTTCGGTCTGACCGAGGACGATATTTTCGAGGAGATACTGTGGATGCTCCCGCTGGGAGTAATCGGCTGCCGCATATATTTTGTCTTGTTCCAGTGGGACTACTACTCCCAGCACCTGAATGAGATATTCAAGCTGCGGGACGGCGGTATCGCCATGTATGGCGGCATTATCGCCGGTATAATCTTTCTGCTTATCTGGACGAAGAAAAAGAAGCTTCCGCTGGGCGCGGTGCTGGACGTGGACGGGGCCGGACTTATTCTGGCCCAGTGCATAGGCCGCTGGGGCAACTTCATGAACCGGGAAGCCTTCGGCACCCAGACAGACATATTCTGCCGCATGGGGCTTACAAACCCCGGCGCCCAGACTATATATGTACATCCCACCTTTCTTTACGAAAGTCTGTGGAATCTGGCGGGCTTCATCTTTTTGCACATATGGTCAAAGAAGGGCCACAGAAAATACGACGGTCAGCTTTTCATAATATATGTGCTGTGGTACGGTCTGGGCCGGGGCTGGATAGAGGGCCTGAGGACGGACAGCCTGTGGCTCATCCCCGGCGTTATCCGGGTGTCCCAGCTGGTGGCCATATCCACGGCTATTATCATGGCAGTTATTCTTATCGTGCAGTCCCGCCGCCCTCATCCGCCGGAAAAGCTGTATGTGAACCGGGTTCGGGCCGCAGCCGCCGCCCAGTCCGCCGCCCCGGAGGCAGAGCCTTCCGCTAATGCCGATACCGGCCTGAGCGCCGATGAAGATACACAAAGCCAGGACGCCGCACCGGCGTCCGCCGACAAGGAGGAAAATAATAATGTCTGACTACAAAAGCATAATCAAGGGCACCCTCAATTCTCTGGGTGAGAAGGCAAAGGATCTGGCCGAGAGCGGCAAGGTGAAGGAAATATATGACAAAGGCACCGAGAAGGCAAAGGTGCTCAGCCGCATAGCAAAGCTCACGCTGGAGTATAACGGCGAGGGCGAGGATCTTAAAAAAGCATATATGGAAATAGGCAAGCTTTACTACGAGGAGAACAGCGCCAATCCCCAGGGCTTCTTCGCGCCGCTTTTTGAAAAAGTCAGGGAGATCAGCGGCCAGATGTCCGTTATGGAAAAGGAACTGGCTGCCCTGAAGGAAATGGCCGGCTCTCAGGGCGACAGCTTTGAAGACGTCGTTTCCAAGGACGAGGACGAAAAGTAATACCTGAACGACCAAAAATGTCCCGGCGTCATGTTGACGCCGGGACATTTTTTGCATTATTGTTTTATCAGTCTTTGCTCTTTTTCATGTGCTTGCCGCGATTGTATTTTAGATCGTCCAGATTGGTTTTCAGCTTATCGTTTATCTTATCGAAAAGCTTCAGCACGGGCCAGGCCAGCAGGCCGAACACCGCCAGTATAAGGAAGCTGGAGGAATCCAGCGCCGACAGGGTAAAAATGGTGGGGAAGAAGAAATAGCACACAAAGAACAGCACACCCGTGGTGCCCAGCATTATCTTGCGGATATTGTTGAAGGGGATGCTGGTCTTGTAGACCATCATAAGGCCCACGATGCCCATTATGCCGGTGCATATGGTGCTCAGCATACTGTCGTCCAGATCAAAGGCCAGATAGAACAGTATGGTGCCAATCACCAGCACCAGATCCGTCATTGCCGTGGGCAGCGCCCGGAACATGACGTTTCTCAAAAACTTGCCGGTTATCAGGCTTTCATTTGGCTCCATGGCCAGAATGAAGGACGGGATGCCGATGGTCAGTGAGTTCACAAGGCTCAGCTGAGCCGGGGTATAGGGGTAAGGCAGGGTGAAGAAAAGGGTGATGAACGCCAGCACAAAGGTGAAGATATTCTTCACAAGATACAGGGACGCGCTGCGCTCGATGTTGTTTATGACCCGCCGTCCCTCCGCCACCACCGAGGGCATGGAGGCAAAGTTTGAATCCAGCAGCACTATGTGGGAGGCCTGACAGGCCACGTCGCTGCCGGAGGCCATGGCGATGGAGCAGTCGGCCTCTTTAAGAGCCAGCACGTCGTTGACGCCATCGCCGGTCATGGCCACGGTGTGGCCCTGTGCCTTCAGCGCCTGCACCAGCTTTTTCTTCTGGTCGGGCGTGACACGGCCGAAAACATTGCAGTTTTCCGCGGCGGCGTATATCTTGTCTCCGTCGGTAAGGGTGCGGGCGTCCACAAATTTTTCCGCGCCTGCTATGCCCGCCCGCTTTGCTACCTCCGACACTGTCATGGGGTTATCGCCGGAGATGACCTTCACGTTGACGCCCTGATCGGCAAAGTATTTGAAGGTGGCAGGAGCTTCTTCTCTTATCTTGTTTGAAAGCAGTATCAGCGCCAGCGGCAGCATATCCGCTGTCAAGACCTCGTCGTCCAAAGTGCCGTCATACAGCGCCAGCAGCAGCACACGGCAGCCGCTGGAGGAAAACTTTTCTATTTCAGGGGCGTATTTGTCCTTCCCCGTGAAATTGGCCAGCACCACCTCCGGCGCGCCCAGAATATAGGTCTCGTCCTCGTGGAAGGCCACGCCGCCGTATTTTTTCACCGAGGTAAAGGGCATGGTCTTTACCGCCTTTTGCTTCACCTCGCCGGTAAAGTATTTTTTCAGGGCGGCCATGGTGTCGTTATCGTCCTGCATGGCGTAGACGTAGTCCGACATTATCATGCGGATATCCTCTATGACGTAGCGGTCGCTGTTCAAAAGGGCCACGTCCTCCACCACCATCTTGTTTTCGGTGACGGTGCCGGTCTTATCCACGCACAGGGTGTCCACCCGGGCAAGGGTTTCGATGCACTCCATATCGTGCACCAGCGTTTTGCGGTTGGCAAGACGTATGACGCCCGCCACCAGCGCAAGGCTGGTCAGAAGATACAGGCCCTCTGGTATCATGCCCACAATGGAGCCCACCGTGGAGGTGACGGCAGTGCCGATATCCCGGCCCAGCCAGCTGTATTCCTTGATAAACATTATAATGCCCAGGGGGATGACGATGAAGCCTATCCATTTGACAAGGTTTGTCAGCGAACGCATCATTTCCGACTGGAGGGGCTGCTTGGCCGCCTTGGCTTCTATGGTGAGCCTGGCGGCGAAGGAGTCCGCGCCTACGGCGGTGAGCTGGGCCCGGCAGATGCCGTTTATAACAAAGCTGCCGGACAGCAGCTTGTCGCCGGGCTTTTTCAAAATCTCGTCCGACTCGCCGGTGACCAGCGCCTCGTTGACGTGACATTCCCCGTCCGCCACAACGGCGTCGGCGTATATCTGGTTGCCGGAGGCAAAAATAACGATGTCGTCCCGCACAAGCTGGGCGGTGTCCACCGTGAGCTTCTGCCCGTCCCTTATGACCACGCCCTTGGGCGAGGCCAGTATATTGAGCTTATCCAGCGTCTTTTTGGAGCGGGTCTCCTGCACGATGCCGATGACCGTGTTGCAGATGACCACGCCCATAAAGGTCAGATTAAGCCATTTCTGGACCAGTATCACCGCCACGGCCAGAATGCAGAAAATAAGGTTGAAGTATGTGAATACATTGTCCTTGACTATCTGCTTCATGGTCTTGCCGGGGGGATCCACGGGGGTGTTCAGCCACCCGGCCTCGGTTCTTTCCCTGACCTGCTGCGCGTTAAGGCCCTGAGCGGGATCGGCGTTTACCACCGGCACCTCCCGGCGGGGCGGCGGAGACGATTCCGCTTTTTTGTTTTTAAGGAACGATTGTGACAAGCCAAGCTCCTCCTGCGGTTAAATTAAAACCCGTTATTCAAGACGTCAAATTCGACGATGTAGCTTATCATAGCACATAAATTCAGGAAAATTTACATCTATTTGTAAATTTAATAAAAAATTAAGGGAACACTAAATAATTGTGTTCCCTTAAGTACTGTCAGGCTGTCATTTTATCTCCGGCCAGGGGCTGAGCCGGCATTTTTTCACGATAAAAGCCCGCTTTGCCAGCGCCGCCAGCGGCGAATCGTGGAGGGAATCGGAATAAAAATCGTCTATCTGTGCCCCGGGGTACTCCTGATAAAAACGGCGTACCTTTTCTTCGTCGTGACAGTTGACGCCCATTATTTTTCCCGTGTGCCTGTCCATGGGCGTGGCTATTAGCTCCGCGCCCAGTCTTTCTGCCGCAGGCCGCACCAGAAAATCCGGCGAGGCGGAGATTATAAGGTCGCCGGGCTGCTGCTTTTCAAAGTACCAGGGTTGGATATTCCCCCAGTATTTTTGCCAGAATTCCGCGATTTCAGCATCGGGGTCGGGAATATAATTGAGAAATGAAAAAAGCTGCTCCTTAAGCTCGCCGGTGCTGCGCCGCTTTGTCAGCACACCCAGCCCTCTTGAAACCGCCCCGGGAAAGACCTTTGCCCTCAGCCGGGGGTACTTTCCCAGGCAAAAGCGGCAAAAGTAATAGGAGCTGTCAGGGTAAAATATGGTCTGATCAAAATCGTATACGTTCATCTTATATAATATACATAGTTTTCCTTGCGGGGCTTGGGCTGAGGGTCGGCGTCAGTATAGCCCACAACGCAGTTGCCCACGCCGATATAATCGCCCTCAACGCCCCATTTTTTCAAAAGCGCCTTGCCGGCGGGCATATCAAAGGTCTCCCTTGCGCGGTTGACCCAGCAGGAGCCCAGACCCAGCGCGTGGGCGGCGTTCATAAGATTGCCCATCACAAGGCTGCCGTCCTGCACGGCGTTTTTCTCCCCCGCCGCGGCCAGCACCACCAGCACAGTGGGTGCGCCGTAAAAGGGGTCGGAATCGCTGCCCCATATCTCGGCGTTGATTCTGGAAAGCGCGGCGATATCGTCCCTGTTCTGCACGGCGACTATTATGGCCGACTGCTTATTCATGGCGGAGGGGGCGTACATCCCCGCCTTCAGAATGGCTTCAAGCTCATCCTCGCTTATCTGCCCGGGCAAAAAGCTTCTTACGCTGCGTCTTGTATAAAGGTTTTCAAGGGCTGTCATTATAATTCACTCCTTTTTTGGTGCGATAAGGGCTCTTGACGCGTTGAGCACAGCCAGTATAAGCACGCCCACGTCGCCGAACACGGCAAACCACATCCCCGCGTAGCCCAGTGCGCCCAATATGAGTATAACAAATTTTACCGCCAATGCAAACACGATATTTTCTTTTGCGATGGCCATTGTGCGCCGGGATATTTTCACGGCCAACGGCAGCTTGCCGATGTCGTCGTCCATCAGCACTATGTCCGCGGCTTCTATGGCGGCGTCGGAGCCCATGGCCCCCATGGCCACGCCCACATCCGCCCGGGCCAGTACCGGCGCGTCGTTGACGCCGTCGCCCACGAATACCAGCGATGAGCCGGGAGCCTTTTTATTCAAAAGCTCCTCCACCGCCGCCACCTTGTCTCCCGGCAGAAGCTCCGCCTTCACCTCGCTCACGCCCAGCTCCGCCCCCACGGCTTCGCCCACGTTTTTGAGATCGCCTGTGAGCATCACCGTCCGGCTCACGCCCAGTTTTGTAAGCTCCGCCACAGCCTTCACCGCGCCGGATTTCAGCTTGTCGGCCACCACTATGTGGCCCCAGTAGACGCCCTCCACAGCCACATGGACTATGGCGCCCTCATGGACGTCGCCGCTGGGGGCGATGCCGTTGTCCCGCATAAGGGCGGCGTTGCCCGCCAGCACTTCCCTTGCGGCTATATGCGCTTTCACGCCTCTGCCGGGTATCTCCTTCACCTGCGTCACCTTGTCCGGGGGCGGCAGCTCACGGCAGGCGTTTTTCAGTGAAAGGGCGATGGGGTGGTTTGAATAGTACTCCGCTGCTGCCGCCGCTGCCACAATGTCCGCCGGGTCAACGCCCTTTTCGGCGCAGACTTTGGTCACGGAAAAGCGGCCCTCGGTGACAGTGCCGGTCTTGTCAAAGGCCACCGTGCCGGCTTTGGACAGCGCTTCAAGATAGTTGGAGCCTTTTATCAGTATGCCCTGCCGGGAAGCGCCGCCTATGCCGCCGAAAAAGCTCAAAGGCACGGACACCACCAGCGCGCAGGGGCAGGATACCACCAGGAAGATAAGCGCCCTTCTCACCCACTCGGCCCAGTCGCCGGTGATGATGGACGGAATAAGCGCCAGCGCCAGCGCCGCGCCCACCACCACGGGGGTGTATATGCGGGCAAAGCGGGTTATAAAGGCCTCGCTGCGGGATTTGTTCTTTGATGAGTTTTCCACCAGCTCCAGTATTTTGGCCACGGTGGATTCCCCGAAGGCGCTGGTGACTCTGACCTTGACAAGGCCGGTGAGATTGACGCAGCCGGATATGAGCTTTTCGCCCAGCTTAACCTCCCGGGGCAGGGATTCACCGGTCAGCGCCGCCGTATCCACGGTGGTGGCGCCCTCTAATACCACGCCGTCCAGCGGTATCTTTTCGCCGGGCTTTACAACGATGACGTCGCCCACGGCCACAGCCTCGGGATCGACTTTTTCAATAACGCCATCCCGCTCCACATTGGCGTAGTCCGGGCGGATGTCCATCAAAGCCGCTATGGAGCGCCGGGAGGAGCCCACGGCGTATTCCTCAAAAAGCTCGCCGACACGGTAGAAAAGCATCACCGCCACGGCCTCCGGGTATTCGCCGATGCAAAACGCGCCTATGGACGCCACCGCCATGAGGAAGTCCTCCTCCA
>CAZLIJ010000051.1:0-6561 GCA_964559305.1 uncultured Oscillospiraceae bacterium
AATGTCCGAAAGACCCAACGGAAGCGGAGCTTCCCGCGGGCCAACTCAATCAATGCTTCGCCGTACGCTCTTCCTTTTGGGGGCGTGCGGCATAGTTGCATTTATAGTGCTGGCCGCAAGGCTTTATAAATTGCAGGTGGTGGACCATGATTACTACGAAAGTCTGGCTCTTTCCCAGCAGGTAAGAGAGACTTCGTCCACCGCCAGCCGGGGCACCATATACGACACCAACATGAAGGTGCTGGCCATGTCCGCGGACGTGGACAACGTGTTCATAAGCCCCGCCGAGATAGCCAAAAACAAGGAAGACCCCACTCTTATCGCCAAGGGACTTTCCGAAATTCTGGGCGTGGACTACGCCGACGTTCTTGACAAGACGAAAAACACTGAGTCCTGGTATGTGACCATCGCCAAAAAGGTGGAGACAGAGGCCGCCGATCAGGTGCGGGAATTTAAAAAGTCAAATAAACTCACCGGCGTCCATCTTGAAGCCGCCACCAAGCGTTACTACCCCTACGGTTCGCTGGCCTGCCATGTCATCGGCTTTGTGGGTGACGAGAATTCCGGTCTGGGCGGCGTGGAGTATGAGTACAACTCCGACCTCACCGGCACGGCAGGGCGCACCGTGCGCGCCACCACCGCCGACGGCACAAATATGCTTTTTACCCAGTACGAGGATTATTACAGCTCCGCCAACGGTTATAATCCGGTGCTGACCGTGGACGCTACCATCCAGTACTATGTGGAAAAGCATCTTGAGCAGGCCGTGGAGGATTACGACATACAGGGCGGCGCGGGAGCCATAGCCATGGACGTCAAGACCGGCGGCATCCTGGCCATGTCCTCCATCAACAACTTTGACCTGAACGACTATCTGACCATAGATTCCGATACCCAGGCGCTGGCCGACGAGGCTGAGGAGACGGGCGACGAGGAAAAGGCAAACAAGATCGTGGCCGACGCCCAGCAGCTCCAGTGGCGCAACAAGTGCATTTCCGACACCTATGAGCCCGGCTCCACCTTCAAGATAATCACGCTGGCAATGGCTCTTAACGAAGGCGTGGTCAACGAAAAATCCACCTTCTACTGCGGCGGCAAGATCTCCGTCACCGGCGACGCGGCCGGGCAGAGCAGAAGCTGCTGGAAAAAAGAGGGCCACGGCAGCCAGACCCTTATCCAGGCCGTGCAGCACTCCTGCAACGTGGCCTTTATCCAGATAGGCCAGCTGGTGGGCGCGGAAAACTTTTATAAATACTGCGACGCCTTCGGCCTTTTGAACGAGACCGACAATCCCGACGCCACCCCCACCGCCAAAACCGGCATAGATCTGGCCGGCGAGTCCAGCAGCCTGTGGTGGAGCGAAAATACCTTCTTCGATTCCCGCAACAAGACCCAGCTGGCCGCCGCTTCCTTCGGCCAGACCTTCAACATAACGCCCCTGCAGCTCATCACGGCTGTCAGCGCCTGCGTCAACGGCGGATATCTGATGCAGCCCTATGTGGTGCGCCAGCTCACCGATTCCAGCGGAAACGTCGTTTTCAACCGCACGCCCACGGTGGTGAGGCAGGTGGTGAGCGAGGACACCAGCAAGGAAGTCTGCAAGATACTTGAAAAGGTCGTGGGCGACCCGGTGGACGGCACCGGCAAAAACGCCTACGTTGCGGGCTACCGCATCGGCGGCAAGACCGGCACCTCCGAAAAGGTCAGCAAGCTGGCCGAGACCGGCCAGAAGGACTATATCGTCTCCTTCATCGGTTTTGCTCCCGCTAACGACCCACAGATAGCCATACTTGTATTTCTGGATTCGCCCAAGCAGCCCAACAAGGTGTACATATCCGGCGGCCAGATGGGCGCGCCCACCGTGGGCGCCATGTTCGCGGATATACTGCCGTATATGGGCGTGGAGGCCCAGTACACCGAGGCGGAAAAGGCAAATCAGGATAAGACCGTGCCCACCCTGACGGGCAAGACCGTGGCGGACGCTCAGAAGGCGCTGACCGACGCCGGCTTCAAATACCGGGTCATCGGCACCGGCACCGAGGTAACAGATCAGCTCCCCGCGGCTCACAGCGTGGTGGCCACCAACAGCCAGATAATCATCTACGCGGGCTCCTCACCGTCCGATTCTGAGGAGACCATGATAGATCTTTCCAACCTGACCTACGCCACCGCCAGAGACAGACTGGCATATTACGGCCTGTTCATCAATGCCACCAGCTCTGTTTCCAGTCCGACCACCCAAAAGGTCACGGCTCAGACCGTGGCGGTGGGAACCTCGGTCAAACACGGCACTGTCATAAGCGTGTCGCTGGCCACCGACGATTCCAGTATGCTGGGACGATACTGAGGTAATGAAATGAAACTTAAAGACATTCTGAATAATCTGGAGATCATCGGCGGCACAGCCGACGGCGAGCTTCAAATCTCCGGCGTGGACTGCGATTCCCGGCGGATAGAGCAGGGCTTCGTGTTCGTGGCCGTGCGGGGCTATGACGCCGACGGGCACGCCTTCATTTCCGCCGCGGCGGAAAAGGGCGCGGCGGCGGTAATATGCGAGGAGCCACCCGCCATAGACATACCCTATGTGCTCGTCAAAGACAGCCGCTACGCGCTGGCCATCGCCAGCCGGGACTTTTACGGCGATCCGGCGTCGAAGATGACGGTCGTTGCCGTTACGGGCACCTGCGGCAAAACCACCAGCACCTATCTTATCAAGCACCTGCTGGAAGCCGCGGCGGGAGCCAAAGTGGGTCTTGTGGGCACCAACGGCAATATGATAGGCGAGAAGCTTATCCACACCGAGCGCACCACGCCAGAGAGCTGCGAGCTGCAAAAGCTGTTTCGCGAGATGCTGGACGAGGGCTGCACCCATGTGGTGATGGAGGTGTCCTCTCATTCTCTGGTGCTGGACAGAGTGGCCGGAATACACTTTAATGTGGGCATTTTCACCAATCTTACCCAGGACCATCTTGACTTTCACAAAACAATGGAGCAATATGCAAAAGCCAAGTCCATACTTTTTTCCCGCTGCGACAGAGCCTGCATCAATCTGGACGACAAGTGGGCCGACTTCATGATAAATAGCGCCGCCTGCCCCGTGACCACTTTTTCCGCGGAGAATTACGACGCTGACCTGACGGCCAACGATATCCGCCTGTCCGCTTCAGGAGTGAAATTCTGCGCCCTGTACGGGGGAGAGCTTGAAAGAGTCAGCTTGCAGATACCGGGTATGTTTTCGGTGCACAACGCTCTTGGCGTCATCGCCGCCGGCGTGAGTCTGGGCATCGGCCTTGCCGACTGCTGCCGGGCCATGTCCGACGCAAAAGGCGTGAAGGGCAGGGTAGAGGTGGTACCCACCGACGGGGACTACTCCGTCATCATCGACTTTGCCCACACGCCGGACTCCCTTGAAAACGTATTGAAGACCATGCGGGCTTCCGCCGGAGGCGGCAGACTGGTGGCTCTGTTCGGCTGCGGCGGCGACAGGGACAAGACCAAGCGTCCCATTATGGGCGCCATTGCGGCGGACAACGCGGATTTTTGCGTAGTCACCTCCGATAACCCCCGCACCGAGGAGCCCCAGGCGATAATTGACGATATTCTGGCCGGTATGAAGGGCAGGCACACGCCCATGAAGGTCATTCCCGACAGACGGGAGGCCATATGCTGGGCTATCGACAATTATCTGCCCGGCGACGTCATAGTGCTGGCCGGCAAGGGCCATGAGGACTATCAGATAGTGGGTCGGGAAAAGCACCATATGGACGAGAGAGAGATCGTGGCAGAACACTTGGAGAAGAGGAAAAACAAATGACATTACGGTTGATTCTGGCATTTATTATCGCGTTTCTCGCGGCAACGGCAATAGGCCGGTACTATATCCCCTGGCTGCGAAAGGTGAAAGCCGGACAGACCATCAAGGAAATAGGCCCCAGCTGGCATATGTCCAAACAGGGCACCCCCACCATGGGCGGCGTGATATTTATTGCCGCCGTGGCGCTGGTGTGTCTGACAGTGGGCTTTGAAAATATGCTGGACGGCCAGTGGGGACACATAGCCGTGCTGCTGCTGGCGCTGGTGTTCGGCGCCATCGGCTTTCTTGACGACTGGGAAAAGCTGAAAAAGAAACAGAATCTGGGACTTTCCGCAAAAGCAAAGTTTTTGCTGCAGCTGGTAGCGGCGCTGGTTTTCATACTGCTAATGCGCAGGCTGGGCTATTGCCGGGCGCAGCTCTATATCCCGTTCTGGAACGTGACAGTGCCCATGCCGGAGTGGCTTTATTTCGTGTTTGCCGCCTTCGTTATAGTGGGTACGGTGAACGCGGTGAACCTGACCGACGGAGTGGACGGGCTGGCGGCGGGCACCTCCATGCCGGTATGCCTTTTCTTCGTGGCGGTGACGTTTTTGTGGGGCAAAGAATTTCTGGCTCTGGGCGTTTTCGCTTCCGGGCTGCTGGGGGGTCTGCTGGGCTTTCTCGTTTATAACTTCAATCCGGCCAAGGTCTTTATGGGCGACACGGGCTCGCTGTTTCTGGGCGGAGCCATAGCCGCGCTGGCCTTTGCCTATGATATGCCCCTTGTTCTGGTGCCGCTGGGCATAATGTTTATCATCGAGACTCTTTCAGACATTATTCAGGTAACGTATTTCAAAATATCCCACGGCAAGCGGGTCTTTAAAATGGCCCCCTTCCACCACCACCTTGAAATGGGCGGCTGGACCGGGAAGAAATGGAGCGAAAAACAGCTTTTCTGTCTGTATTCGCTGGTAACGCTGGTCTTTGCCGTGGTGTCCTTTGTTGGCATTTACGGACGGTATACTTTCTGAGCTTAGGGAATAAAATCTTCAGCAGAGGAGTGACGGCACATGGATTACAGGCAGGGCGAATCCCCGGAGAGCGCGCGGATAGCTGACTATTCACTGGACAAAAGCATAAAGCGCGGCCCGCTGGACGTACCTTTTCTGCTGCTGGTGCTGGTGCTGCTCACCATCGGCGTGATAATGCTTCTGTCGGCCAGCTATGCCCGGGCATATTACGCCGGTAAATCGCCTACATACTATTTTGTCCGCCAGCTGGCCTTCGCCCTTTTGGGCGTGGTGGCCATGCTTTTTATGTCAAGGCTGCCCATGGGCTTTTACAGACGCTGGTCCATGTGGGTGCTGATAATAGCCATCGGACTTTTGATACTTGTGCCTGTAATAGGCACCGCTTCCCACGGCTCAAGACGCTGGATAAGCATAGGCGGCATCACTCTGCAGCCCTCTGAGATCGCCAAGATCGGCGTAATTCTGTCCTTTGCCACCATGATATGTAAATACAAAGGCGCAATGAAAACCGCCAAGTACGGCGTGCTGCCCTTTGCAGTTATCCTTGTGGGCATTGTGGGCCTGCTGGTTCTGGAGCCCCATTTGTCGGCGTCCATAATCATTTTGCTGGTGGGCGCGGCAATGATTTTCATGGGCGGCGTGAAGCTGTACTGGTTCGGCGCGGCGGCCATAGCGGGCGCGGGAGGTATATTGCTGTACCTGAAGGTCTTCGGCTACGCCTCCGACCGAATAACGGCCTGGCAGGATCCGCTGGCAGATACCTCTGACACCGCCTATCAGATAATGCAGTCGCTGTACTCCATCGGCTCCGGCGGACTCACCGGCCTGGGGCTGGGCATGAGCCGGCAGAAATACCTGTATCTCCCCGAGGAACACAACGACTTTATCTTTTCCATCATCTGCGAGGAGCTGGGCTTTATCGGCGCACTGGTGATACTTGTCCTTTTTGCCCTGCTTATAATAAGGGGCTACTGGCTGGCCATGCACTCGCGGGACAGATTTTCCTTCCTTGTGTGCGCGGGCATAACCACTCTTTTGGCCATACAGGTCATTTTCAACGTGGCTGTGGTAACAAACCTTATACCCTGCACCGGCGTGTCGCTGCCGTTCTTCTCCTCCGGCGGCACGGCCCTGCTGCTGCAGCTGGGCGAAATGGGCATTATACTGAGTATGTCCCGGGATATACCGGCAAAACGCTCTCAGGCCCCGCCGAAATCGGAAAAATAAAATACGCGCAACGCGCCGCAAAATATTGCGGCGCGTCCTTTTCATATTCTTTGATATGTGGTAAAATACCATGCGCAACCGAAGCGGGAGGTAATAGTCAATGAATTTTCTTTTTACTTGCGGCGGCACCGCAGGACATATAAATCCCGCGCTTGCAGTGGCGGGCAGGCTCAGAGAGCTGATGCCGGAGTGCGGCATACTTTTTGTGGGCGCTCAGGGCAAGATGGAGACCAATCTTGTGCCGCTGGAGGGCTATGATATAAAGACTGTCAACATCACCAACATATCCCGGGGCAGGAGTTTTGGCGCGCTGATGCACAACATCGACACGGTTAAAAACGTGATGACTGCCACCAGAGACGCGAAAAAGATCATAGAAGCTTTTAAGCCCGACGCCGCCATTGGCACAGGCGGCTACGTCTGCTATCCCGTTTTGAAGGCCGCAGCCGATATGGGCGTGCCCACGGCAGTCCACGAATCCAACGCCGTGCCGGGCCTGACCACCAAAAT
>CAZLIJ010000051.1:6571-8600 GCA_964559305.1 uncultured Oscillospiraceae bacterium
GGAATACTACAAGCACCCTGATAAAGTCACCGTTACCGGCACGCCGGTAAGAGGGAATTTTTCAAAATACACCAAGGCTGCCGCCAAAAGGGAGCTGGGCATCCCGGCGGACAGACCGCTGGTGCTGTCTGTATGGGGCTCCCTGGGCGCGGCATATATGAACGGCGTTATGACGGGCTTTATAGAGCTGGCGGGGCGGGACCCGGGCTTTAATCTTATCCACGCCGCCGGCAACGCGGGCTATGAGGTCATGCTGGGCGAGCTTGAAGAAAAAGCGCCGGATTATAAAAGCGGCGCCATGGAGCTGAGAGAGTATATTTACGATATGCCCCGGGTGATGGCGGCGGCGGATCTTATCATGTGCAGGGCCGGCGCCTCCACGCTGGCGGAGCTGACCTATATGGGCAAGCCGGTGATACTGGTGCCCTCGCCCAACGTGACCAACAACCATCAGGAGAAAAACGCCCGGGTCATCGAGAAGGCCGGCGGGGCAAGGGTGCTGCTGGAGGGCGAGTTTGACAGCGCGTCTTTGCTGGAGCTGGTGAAATCCCTGCTGGCGGACAGGGAAGGGCTGGACGGTATGTCCGGGGCCATGCTCTCGCTGGCCGTTCCAGACGCCGCCGATAAGATAGCGGGGATAATTCTGGATATCTGCAAATAGGGGACATATGGCAAAATCTCACCGGCGCGCATAGTATGGCGTGATCAAAAAACTATCTTTGCGGCCGGGAGGATATATATGAGCATTTGGCATGTGAACGGAGGAAACAGGCTTTTTGGCACCGCTTTCGTCCAGGGCTCAAAAAACGCCGCGCTGCCTATAATGGCGGCGTCGGTGCTTTGCGGGGCCAAAACGGAGCTGATGAACGTGCCTTGTATAGCGGACGTGGGCAACACCCTGCGCATACTCCGCAATCTGGGCTGCACGGCTGAGATGGACGGAGAGCGCGTATACATAGATTCCGCCGGCCTTACCTCCTGCACCATCCCCCCTGAAATGATGGAGGGGATGCGCTCCTCCGTCATTTTTCTGGGCGCGCTGCTGGCAAGATGCGGGGAAGCCCGGGTGTCCCTGCCAGGCGGCTGCAATCTGGGAGCGCGGCCTATCGACCTGCATCTGGCGGCGCTGAGAGCCATGGGCGCGGATATAGAGGAGGACGGCGCGGACATAGTGTGCAAATGCCCCGACGGGCTGCGGGGAGCGGAAATAGAGTTTCCCATGCCCAGCGTGGGCGCCACGGAAAACGCCATGCTGGCCGCCTGCGCCGCAAAAGGGGAAATGGTTATCCGGGGCGCTGCCCGGGAGCCGGAGATCGTGGATCTGCAGGAATTTTTGAGGTGTATGGGCGCGTATATCAGCGGCGCGGGCAGCGACACCATCACAATTTCCGGCTTTGAGCCGGAAAAAAACGCGGGCTATCGCATAATGCCGGACCGTATTGTATGCGCCACACTTATGTGCGCGGCGGCTTCCGCCGGGGGCGATGTGGAGCTGCGGGGCGTGACCCCGGCCCACTTTTCCACAGTTACGCATTTACTAAATGCCGGGGGCTGTGATATAATAACCGGCGAACGTTCTGTCCGCCTGCACTCCGACGGGAAGCTCAGGGGCGTGGGCAGCGTGTCCACAGGGCCCTATCCGGGCTTTCCTACGGACGCCCAGCCCCTTTTGATGGCGGCGCTGGCCAAATCAAAAGGCCGCACGGAATTTACGGAAAATATTTTTGAAAACCGCTATCGGCATGTGCCGGAGCTTATACGCATGGGCGCGGACATAGCCGTCAGCGGAAAGATCGCCGCCGTCTGGGGGGCGGATAGCCTGCACGGCGCGGCGGTGTCCTCGGCCGATCTGCGGGCGGGCGCGGCGCTTATCGTCGCGGGTCTTGGAGCGGAGGGCGAAACGGTTATTGCAGACGAGGGCCACATCGTGCGCGGATACGACAGGTTTGAAGCCAGACTTCGCTCTCTGGGGGCGGACATATGGATGGAACAATGACCTGAGAGGTTATTCAATATGCAAAAGAGAAAC
>CAZLIJ010000052.1:0-8558 GCA_964559305.1 uncultured Oscillospiraceae bacterium
ACATCCGAGGCCGAGTGGACGGCGTCCGCCACCAGAGCGGCGGATGAGGCCACTATGCCGGCTATCAGCTTGAAAGCCGTCAGGGCGATGTTGCATACTATGCTGACCGCGGAAATACGCATGGTCAGTTTTTTAGAATTGCTGTCAGACATAAAGCTTCCTCCCAAAAAAGAGTAAAAAACACCTGCGGGACTAAAAATCATGTCCCGCAGATGTTGTCTGCTGCACTTATGTGCCCGGTAGTAATTCACCTGATCATCGAGCGCAAGTATACAATACCGCACCCCTGTCAGTCAACGCTAAATTTTGTTAGTCCTTACTCTCAGAAGCGGCGTCCTCAAGCTCGGTCAGGTGCACATACTCATCATATGTGCAAAGCCTGTCTATGACTCCCGTATCGGTTATCTCAATGATGCGGTTGGCCACGGTCTGGGTCAGCTGGTGGTCATGGCTGGAGAAGATGATGTTGAGCGGGAAGGCGGACATACCGTTATTAAGCGCCGCAATGCTCTCCAGATCCAGATGGTTGGTGGGCTGGTCGAACATGAGGAAGTTTGCGCCGGAGAGCATGATCTTTGAAATCATGCACCGGACCTTTTCACCGCCGGAGAGGACCTTGACGGGCTTGTATACATCGTCGCCGGAGAAGAGCATCCTGCCCAGAAATGTGCGCAGATAGCTCTCCCGCTTATCCTCGGAAAACTGACGCATCCAGTCCATCAGGTCGTAGTCGCAGTTTTCAAAATACGCGGCGTTGTCCTTGGGGAAGTAGGCCGGCTGAATGGATACGCCCCACTTTACCTCGCCGGAATCCGGCTCCTCCTCGCCGGCAAGGATCTTATAAAGCATGGTGATCTCCAGCTCGTTTTTGCCGATAATGGCGATCTTGTCCTCTTTACCTACGGCAAAGGAAACGTTGTCCAGAAGCTTCACACCGTCCACGGTCTTGGACACCTCGGTGACGAAAAGCCTGTCCTTGCCCGGCTCCCTGTTGGCCTTGAAGCCCACCCAGGGATAGCGGCGGGAGGAAGCTGGCAGCTCCTCAACAGTGAGCTTGTCCAGCAACTTGCGGCGGGATGTGGCCTGACGGGATTTGGACTTGTTGGCGGAGAAGCGGCGGATAAAGGTCTGCAATTCCTCTATCTTCTGTTCGGCCTTCTTGTTCTGATCCTTGGTCAGGCGCTGGATGAGCTGGCTGGATTCGTACCAGAAATCGTAGTTGCCCACATACATTTTTATCTTGCCGTAGTCGATGTCCACGATGTGGGTGCATATGTTATTGAGGAAATAGCGGTCATGGCTGACCACCAGCACAGTGCCCTCATAGTCCAGCAGGAAGTTTTCCAGCCAAACCACGCTGGCAAGGTCAAGGTTGTTGGTGGGCTCGTCCAGCAGAATAATGTCAGGATTGCCGAAAAGCGCCTGAGCCAGCAGGACTTTTACCTTCAGGCGGGGGTCCATGTCCGCCATCATTGTCTCATGCTGTTCCGGGGGGATACCCAGACCCTGCAAAAGCCGGCTGGCGTCGGATTCGGACTCCCAGCCGCCCAGCTCGGCGTATTCCTCCTCCAGCTCCGCCGCCCGCAGGCCGTCCTCGTCGGTCATTTCCTCTTTTTCGTATATGGCGTCTTTTTCTTTGCCGCAGTCGTAAAGCCGCTGATTGCCCATGATGACGGTCTCCATGACGGAGTGATCGTCGTACATGAACTGGTTTTGCTTCAAAACCGACATACGGGCCTTGGCGTCGATATAAACATGGCCGGAGGTGGGCTCAAGCTCGCCGGAGAGTATTTTGATAAAGGTGGATTTTCCCGCGCCGTTGGCGCCGATTATGCCGTAGCAGTTGCCGGGGTTGAACTGCAGATCCACCCGGGAAAAAAGGGTGGCGCCGGTGAACTGCATGGTAAGGTTTTCTACTGTAATCATATGGTCAATGCTCCCAAAATCTTATTTCTGAAACATTGTACCATATTAGCCGCCAATATGGTATACTCATTTTGTAAATTCAAAAACGGGGAGATCGCAATGCTGCTGGCCGTCAACTCCATAGCCCACCTGCTGGTAGACGCCGTGTGCGCCTGCACCGTGTTTTCCTGTACGGGGGATATCTCGGCGCTGATTCTTGTCTATAACACACTTGCTTTTTCCACCCAGTGCCTGACCGGTCTTGCGGCAGACAGGTTTTTCGGCTTTAACTCGAGGATCGAAGCCGCCGCCTGCGCCGCCGTGGCGCTGGGCGGGCTTTTGCCCCTGCCGCCCATGATAAAAATCATAATCGTGGGTCTGGGCAACAGCGTTTTCCATTTCTGCGGCGGGGCGGAAACGCTTTTTTCCAGCGGGGGCAGAGCAGCGCCGCTGGGGATATTTGTGGCGCCGGGGGCCATCGGCCTTGCGCTGGGCACCATGTTTCCCGGCACAAAGACGCTGTTTGGGGCCGCGCTTATATTATTTGCCCTGCTGGTCATTTTCGCCGCGGCCAGAACGCCCAGAATGCTGAACATCCGGCCAAGGGCTGAAAAAACCGCTCCCGCCTGGCTGCCGCTTTTGCTGCTGCTGGCCGTGGCGGCGAGAGCCGTGGGCGGCACGGCGGCGGATTTCCCGTGGAAGAATACGGCGGCGCTGTCGCTGATAACCGTGCTGTGCGTTTTCGCGGGCAAAGCCGCCGGCGGCTTTGCCATGGACACATGGGGCGCGAAAAAGACCGCCCTTATCTCCATACCGCTGGCGGCGGTGTGCGTGGCCTTCGGCAGTACATATATGCTGCCCTCGCTTTTGGGGCAGCTTCTTTTGAACCTCACCATGCCGGTGACGCTGTGGCTAATATATCTGGCGCTGCCTGATTCACCGGGCTTTGCCTTCGGACTGGCGGCCTCGGCCCTGTGGCCGGGCACGCTGGCGGGGGGCATGATAAAGCTCAGCGGAGCGTGGCAGAGCGCACTTATCCTTGTCAGTTTTTCTTTTGGTCTGGCGGCCATATTTATCGCCGCAAAAAAACTTGAAAAAGAAGGGCTAATGCAATGAAAAAGTTTACTCGTTTTTTTGCTTTTTATCGTTTCGTTTGCCGCGCTGACGGCGCCGTGCGCTCTGGCGGACGTGGCAAGCCCCGGCGATTATCTGAAAAATTCCCCGTGGCCGGTGGTGATAGTAATGGCGGCGGCAGTTGTGATAGTGCTGATCGTCAAGCTGGTGGTGGGGCTGAAAAAAGAGAAGAAAAACAAGAAAGATAAATAACGAAAGGAATCCCGTAATATGAAAAAGCTCTGCTCACTGTTCATGACGGCTTTTACAGCCATCGCGCTGACGGTTCCGGCTTTTGCCGCGTCCCAGACCGATCCCACAGGCTCCTGGGGGATGTGGTTCAAATATATGCTGGCGGCGGCCGTGTTCGGAATATTCGCCGTTATCTTTCTGCGGGGGAAAAAGAAAAAGCAGGCCCGTGAGGAAAAGGCGGAAAACACCGCGATCAAGACCGGCAAACAGAATAAAAAGAAGAAATGACCCTTTTTATTGCCTGCTTTCTCACCGTGGTGACGGAAACGGCGTTCTTCTACCTTCTGGGCAGACGGGGCTGGGCGTTCACAGCGGTGTGCGTGGCCGTCAACGCGGCCACGAATCTGTCGCTGAACCTTCTTCTGGGCTGGATGAAGGCAAAGGGCGCGGAGATCTCACTTCTGGTCTACCCGCTGGAGCTGGCCGTCATTTTCATCGAATTCGGCGCGTATGCCGCGCTGGAGGGGCCGTCGAAAAAGCTTTTCTGGCAGACGACGGGGGCAAACGCCCTCAGCTACGGGCTGGGATTAGTTTTGTTCGGCCATGTTTAACTTGTAAATAATATGAAAAAGCGATAAAATTACAAAAAATTTGTCCCAAAGGGGGGACGCGCATGAATAAACGCGTATTATCAATACTGCTGGTACTGGTGCTTGTATTTGCCCTGACGCCGGCGGCCTTCGCCGCCTCGGCAGCGGAGTCGGCGGCGGCGGACAAGCTTTATACGCTGGGGGTGCTGCGGGGCGCGGACGGCGGCTTTGAGCTGGACAGGAACGCCACCCGTCAGGAAGCCCTTATCACCGTGATAAGGCTGCTGGGCAGGGAGGAAACCGCCCTTTCCGGCGCGTACGCCAGCTCCTTCACCGACGTGCCCGCCTGGGCCGACGGCTATGTGGGCTACGGGGTGTCCAAGGGCATAACCAATGGCGTATCTCATAAGGAATTCGGCGGTGACGGGGATATAAAGCTTGTCTCCTTCATAACCATGACCCTGCGCGCTTTGGGTTACAGCGACTCCAAGGGCGACTTTTCGTGGGCCTCGCCATGGGCGCTGGCCGTAAAGCTGGGGCTTATCTCCGCCGGAAAATATGACACAAAAACTACCTGCACCCGGGGTCAGATGGCCCTTATAGCCGCAAACGCGCTGAACGCCGCGCCAAAGGGCGGCAGCGATACGCTGGGCGCCCTGCTGGAAAAGAGCCTCAAAAGCCAGTCCGCGGCACTTTCCGCATCTCAGATTGCCAGAAAATGCTCCGGAGCGGTGTTTACTGTCAATACATACTATGATCTTGACTGCACGGTTCAGGCCGGCGTGGGCAGCGGCTTTTTTATCAGTGCCGACGGTCTTGCCGTGACCAATTACCATGTGCTCAGGGGCAACTTTGCCGCCAGAGCTACGCTGGTTTCCGGCGTGAGCTATCAGGTGGAGGGCATCATAAGTGCGGACGAGCACCGGGATGTGGCCATAGTGCGGGTCTCCAAAACCGCCGTGGACGGCAGCAAAGTCAACGCCTTTCCCTATCTTGGCCTTGGCCGCAGCGCCCTTGTGGAGCAGGGGGACAGGGTGTACGCCTTAGGCTCTCCCGTTGATCAGGAAAACTCCATGTCCGAGGGCATAGTCAGCAACATAAACCGCGTGGTGGACGGCTCAAAGCCTTATATTCAGGCCACGGCCTACACTGCAAAAGGCAGCAGCGGCGGCGCGCTTGTGAACGATCAGGGACTGGTGGTGGGCGTTACCTCCGCCGTATTCACCGAGGCCTCCGCCATCAGCCTTTCCGTGCCCATAGACGATCTCATGTCCCTTTCACGCACAAATCCGGTGGTGCCTCTTTATGATTTCGGCATAGCGGAAAGCGGGACTATACAAGACAAGAGCTGCTCTCTTACGGCGGGGCAGAGCGCGGTGACGGTCAAGGCCGGTCAGGTACAGGGCGTGCTTATAAAAACCGACTGCCGCAGCAAAGTGATGCTTAACTGCGCCTCCGCCGACGAGAGCGTCGCGTATTGCGGCTTCGGTCAGCAGGTAAGCGGCGACAGCTATATGCTTTATATAGCAGGCCTGAAGGCTGGTGAGACACGGGTGACGGTCAGTTTCCTGTCCGGCTACGGCAATCCCGACGCAAAGGCAGTAATTGATGTAAAGGTTACGGAATAAGGGAGCGTAAAGATGAGAGTACCGAGGCTGAGACCCTATCAGATAGTTTTGGAGGCTCTGTGCCTGATATTCATTATAGCGGGTCTGGTGTTCACGCTGATAAAATACCCCTCGCTGCCGGCTGAGATACCCGGCCATTACAATGCCGCCGGGCAGGTGACGGATTATTCCGGCAAGGGCTTTATCTGGCTGCTGGAGGGTATAAACATAGCCATGTACGCCATGATGACGGTATTTTTATTCATCCCGGCAGTCATTGAAAACCCCAACACCACCTGGCCCATGAACCCCGCCGCTAAGGCCGCCACCGCGGCCCAGACCATATCACTTTTGGGTGAAACAAAGCTTGAATGTGTGCTGATGTTCGACTATATGCTCATACCGATTGTGAACTGCACGCCCATGAACACATGGCCCATCTGGGGCATCGTTGGCGTGATGGCTGTGGGCATCACCCTGCGCATGATAAAAATGTACAAGGTATCCGCCATGTCCAAACGACCCTGGGAAAGGTGACAGCCCATGGAAAGAAAAATACTTCTGCTGGGAGATCCCCGGCTTTATGAAATGAGCGAGCCTGTGCCCGCTCAGGATATTCCCGCCCTTGGCGGCGTTATCGCCGACCTGCACGACACGCTGATGGCTTTTCGAAAAAAGTATAACTGCGGCCGGGCCATAGCCGCGCCCCAGATAGGCGTGAAAAAGCGGGTGCTGTATATGAATATTGACAGGGCGTATGTTTTCATAAATCCCAGTCTTGAATTTCCGGACGGGGAGATGTTTGAGGTCATGGACGACTGTATGTCCTTTCCGGGCCTGCTGGTGAAGGTCATGCGCCATAAGCACTGCACCATACGCTATACCGATGAAAACGGATGCCCCCAAGCCATGGAGCTTATGGGAGACCTCTCTGAGCTTTTGCAGCACGAATACGACCATCTGGACGGCATTCTGGCCGTGCAGCGTGCCATAGACGACAGATCTTTCTTCATAAAGGAAGTAGACGGATGAACGCAAAGCTGGGCGCCAGAAAATGGACTACCCTTATTCTCATCGGTCTTTTCGGCCAGTTCGCCTGGACCATAGAGAATATGTATTTCAACGTGTATCTTTACAACACCATTTCCACCGACCCGGGCTACATCGCCTCCATGGTGGCATGGTCGGCGGGCGCCGCCACGGTGACAACGCTTTTAATGGGCGCTCTTTCGGACAGGGTGGGCAGGCGTAAGGCCTTTATCTGCGGCGGCTACATTCTGTGGGGCATTTCCACGGCGGCCTTCGGCTACATTACGGTTGACAGCGTGTCCGGCCTCTTTCCCGCGGCAAACGCCGTGCAGGCCGCGGCAGTGATGATAGTGGTCATGGACTGCGTGATGACCTTTTTCGGCTCCACCGCCAACGACGGCGCTTTCAACGCCTATGTCACCGACGTCACCAATAACGACAACCGGGCCCGGGTGGAAAGCGTGCTGGCCGTACTGCCACTCATATCCATGCTTATTATTTTCGGCGGCTTTGACGGCCTTACAAGAGCCGGAAAATGGAGAGAGTTTTTCAACATTTTCGGCATCGCCGTGGCGGCGGTGGGCGTCATATCCGTTTTCCTTGTGAAGGACGAGCCCACGCTGAAACCCCGCGCTGACAGCTATTTCAAAAACCTTTTGTACGGCCTTGAACCCAAGGTCATTGGTCAAAACCCGGACCTTTACCTGTCCTTTGGGGCCTTCTGCGTGTTTTCCATAGCTGTGCAGGTGTTTTTTCCCTACCTTATCATCTACATTCAAAACTATCTTAAGATCGAAAACTACGCCCTTGTGCTGGGCGTGGTGCTGATATTCGCTTCGCTGGTCAGCGTCCTTTCCGGCAAGTTTATCGACAAAATCGGCAAGATGAATTTTGTCCTCCCGGCGGGGCTTGTGATGCTGGCGGGGCTTGCCGGTATGTACTTTGTTCGGGGTATGGCCGGGGTCATGATCGCCGGCAGCGTGATGATGTCCGGTTATATGATGATGGCCGCGGTGCTGGGCGCCAACATCCGGGATTGGACGCCAAAAGACAAGGTGGGACATTTTCAGGGCATACGGATGATCTTTGCCGTGCTGCTGCCCATGATAATCGGCCCCCTTATCGGCGCCGCCGTTATAAAAGGCGGCAACAGCACCTATGTGGAGCTGGGGCAGATAAAGACAGTGCCCACGCCGGGCATATTTCTGGCGGCGGCAGGGGTGCTGCTGCTGGCGGCGGTTCCGGTGGCTTATCTGAAAAAGCGCCGCAGGGAATCCGCAGAAGCATAAAAAAATCCGCGCCGAACTTTCGGCGCGGATTTTTGCGTTATTTTACGTTGCGTTATTTTACGGAATGAATACCATATCGGGGCCGATGTCGGAAAGCTTTCTCGCACCGCACATGGTCATGGTGTCCCGCAGCTCGGCGCTTATCCTGTCCATATAGACCTTAAAGCCATCTTCGCCCTGGGCGTAGATAAAGGGTATCACAGGCCGGCCTATAAGCACGCCGTCCGCCCCAAGCGCGATGGCCTTGAAAATATCCGTGCCGGAGCGGATGCCGCCGTCCACAAATATCTTGACCTGACCCTTCACGGCCTTGACGATGGCGGGCAGCACCTCGGCGGTGGAGGGGCAGTCGCCCTGCACACGGCCGCCGTGGTTTGATACAACGATTGCCGCCGCGCCGGCTTCAACAGCCTTCTCCGCGCCCCGGGGAGTCATGATGCCCTTGATGATAAAGGGCATATCGGCGTAGTCCACGATCTCCTTCATCTCTGCCACGGACTTGCTGCCGGCGTTGGGATTCATCTTTTTCAGGAAGGGAAGACCCGCTCCGTCCACATCCATGGCGGCGGCGAAGATCTTATTTTTGTTAAGTACGTCCAGCTTTTCAAATACAAATTCCTTGTTCCAGGGCTTGATGGTGGGCACGCCTATGCCATCGACTTTTATCATGTCGTTCACGGCGCTTTTCATGACCTCCGGATCAACGCCGTCACCGGTGAGGGCGGCGATGCCGTAGTTGGCGGCGGCGGGAACGAGAATGGAGTTGTAGCTCTGGTCGGTGTGCTTGTCCCCATAGTGCATGGTGAGAGCGCCCAGCGGGGCGATGAACACCG
>CAZLIJ010000053.1:0-8523 GCA_964559305.1 uncultured Oscillospiraceae bacterium
CACGGCGACGATATCAAGGCGCTGGCAAAGGCGTTTTACGACAAATACGGCGATTCTTATCTGGACAAGCCCGAAAAAGAGCGGCGGGAGGTCATGGGCCGCTTCGGTCTTGATATCAACATACCCAAGATGAAAACCGACCTTGAGCGCTACGGCATAAAATACGACCAGTGGTTTTTTGAATCCCAGCTCCACGAGAGCGGCTATGTCCGGGATACGGTGGACAAGCTCACGGGCCTTGGCTATACCTACGAAAAGGACGGGGCGCTGTGGCTAAAGACCTCCGCCATTCTGGCTGAGGTCTATAAAAAGCAGGGCAAGTCCGACGCGGAGATCGAAAAGCTGGAGCTTAAGGACGATGTGCTGCGCCGGGCCAACGGCTTTTACACCTATTTTGCCTCCGATATCGCCTACCACCGCAATAAATTTGAAAAGCGGGGCTTCGACAAGGTCATAAACGTCTGGGGCGCGGATCACCACGGCCATGTGGCCCGGCTCAAGGGCGCCATGGACGCGCTGGGTCTGGACGGAGAAAACCGGCTGGACGTGGTTTTAATGCAGCTTGTCAAGCTCATGCGGGGGGGCGAGATCGTGCGTATGTCCAAGCGCACCGGCAAAGCCATCTCACTCACCGATCTTCTGGACGAGATCCCCGTGGACGCAGCCCGCTATTTCTTCAACTCAAGAGCCGAATCCCCGGTGGAGTTCGATCTTGACCTGGCCGTGCGGCAGGACAGCGAAAACCCTGTTTACTATGTCCAATATGCCCACGCCCGCATATGCACCCTGCTCTCTGCCCTCAAGGAGGACGGACACGCCGTGCCTGAGGCTTCCGCCATCGACGCGGGTGAACTCTCCACCCCACAGGAAAAAGAGCTTATAAAGCAGCTGGCGGCCCTTCCTGACGAAATCACAATGGCTGCCCGGGATTACGACCCCAGCCGCATGAACCGCTATGTCACCGAGCTTGCCGCCCGGTTCCACAGGTTCTACACCGTGTGCCGCATAAAGGACGCCCAGCCGGGCGTGCTGGAGGCCCGGCTTATGCTGGCGGATCAGGTGCGCCGGGTAATCGCCATCACTCTTGGCATTATCGGCGTTTCCGCCCCGGAAAAAATGTAATAGAAAAAAAACACCCGCCGTCGGCGGGTGTTTTTTTTATTCTTATCTGTGCCACTTCCACTGGGCGACTTCCGGCAGGTCAACGCCGTATTCCTTTATATACTGCCGATGCTCCACCAGCTTATCCTTCATCTGCTGATTAAGCGCTCCGCCCCGGTTGCCCAGCACGGGCAGGTATTTCAGGGCCAGCATGACAAGGTCATAGCGGTCAAGGCCGTTTAGCACCCGCATATCGAAGGGCGTGGTGATGGTGCCCTCCTCGATATAGCCGCGCACATGGATATTTTTATTGGTGCGCTTATAGGTGAGCTTGTGGATAAGTGAGGGGTAGCCGTGGAAAGCGAAAACAATGGGCTTGTCGCGGGTGAAAAGGGCGTCGTAATCGGATTCGGAAAGGCCGTGGGGATGCTGGGTGCTGGATTCAAGACGCATAAGATCCACCACGTTTACCACCCGCAGCTTAAGCTCCGGAAAAGCGTCCCGCAATATGGTCACGGCGGCAAGGGTTTCCACCGTGGGGGTGTCGCCGCAGCAGGCCATGACCATGTCCGGCTCCTGCCCCTGATCGTTGGAGGCCCAGTCCCATATGCCGATGCCCTGAGTGCAGTGAGTCACCGCCTCGTCCATGGTCAGCCACTGGTAGCTGGGATGCTTGGACGTGACCATCACGTTCACATAGTTTCTTGAGCGGATGCAGTGGTCGAAGGTGGACAAAAGGCAGTTGGCGTCCGGGGGCAGATACATACGCACCACGTCCGCTTTTTTGTTGGAAACATGGTCAAGGAAGCCGGGGTCCTGATGAGTGAAGCCGTTGTGATCCTGCTGCCAGACGTTGGAGGACAGGATGTAGTTCAGCGAGGCTATCCTTGAGCGCCAGCGCAGCTGATTGCAGACCTTGAGCCACTTGGCATGCTGGGAGAACATGGAGTCGATGATGCGTATAAAAGCTTCGTAGGAGCAGAAGAAACCGTGGCGGCCGGTGAGCAGATAGCCCTCCAGCGTGCCTTCGCACATATGCTCCGAGAGCATGGAGTCCATTACTCTGCCGGTGTGGGAAAGACCGTCGTCGGAGGGGAGAATGTCCTCCTCAAAGCAGCGGCTTTCGGCCTCAAACACCTTGGTGAGCCGGTTGGAGGCCGTTTCGTCCGGCCCGAATATGCGGAAATTGTCGGGATTCATCTTGTAAATATCCCTGACAAAGCCGCCCAGCTGGGTCATATCCTCGGCCTTTACGGAGCCGGGGAAAGGCACCTCCACGCCGTAATCCCGGAAATCCGGCATACGCAGACCCCGCAGCAGCAGTCCGCCGTTGGCGTGGGGATTCATGCCCATGCGCCGCTGGCCGGTGGGGGCGATGTCCGTCATGTCCGCGGCGGGTACGCCGTTTTCGTCGAAAAGCTCCTCCGGCTTATAGCTTTTCAGCCAGCTTTCGATAATTGCCAGATGCTCGGGTGTGTCGGCGGGCACGGGCACCTGATGGGCCCGGTAGCTGCCCTCCACGGTCTTGCCGTCCACTTCCTTGGGGCCGGTCCAGCCCTTGGGAGAGCGCAGCACTATCATGGGCCATGCGGGGCGATCCTCCGCCCCGTTTTCCCTGGCGGCGGTCTGGAAGGCCTGTATTTTGTCCATGGCTTCGTCCAGTGCGTCAGCCATCAGCCGGTGCATTTTTTCCGGCTCGTCGCCCTCTACGAATATGGGCGCCCAGCCGCAGCCCTTCAGATACATCTCCAGCTCCTCGTGGGGTATGCGGGAGAGTATGGTGGGGTTTGCAATCTTGAAGCCGTTGAGATGCAGTATGGGCAGCACCGCGCCGTCGGCTTTGGGATTGATGAATTTGTTTATCTGCCAGCCGGCGGCCAGCGGGCCTGTCTCGGCCTCGCCGTCGCCCACCACGCAGGCCGCGATAAGGTCCGGGTTATCCAGCACCGCGCCCAGCGCGTGGAAAAGGGAGTAGCCCAGCTCGCCGCCTTCATGGATGGAGCCGGGGGTTTCCGGCGCCACATGGGAGGGGATGCCGCCGGGGAAGGAAAACTGCTTGAACAGCTTCTTCATGCCCTCGGCGTCCCGGGTGATGTTGGGGTATATCTGGGTGTAGCTGCCGTCCAGCCAGTCCTGAGCCACCATGGCGTTGCCGCCGTGGCCGGGGCCGGAGAGATAGATCATGTCCAGATCCCTGTCCCGGATGACCCGGTTCAGGTGGGAGTAGATGAAGTTTTGCCCGGGCACCGTGCCCCAGTGACCCACGATTTTCTTTTTGACCTGATCGGGCGTCAGCGGCTCTTTCAGCAGGGGATTGTCCAGCAGATAGAGCTGGGCTCCCGCCAGATAGTTTGACGCCCGCCACCATTTGTCGATATGGCGCAGCTGTTGTTCGGTAGCTCTGTGTTCGGTCATATATGTACCTCCTAATTGAAATCAGCCGAGTTTGGACATAAGTTCGCCCCACAGCTCGAGAATACGGAATTTTACGGCATAGCCGCCGCTTTCGGTAATGACCCGGTAATCCCCCTCGCTCATGGCCTCCTTTGCCCTCTGGGCTCCCGCGGCGCTGACGCACAGGGGCGGAAACACCACGCACCACCAGTTGTGACCCTGACCTTCCCCCAGAATGACCCGCAGGGAGCGGTATTTTCCGGCGGGCAGGGAAAAGCCGGCATATTCCCGGGTGGGATAGTATTCGTCAGAAAGCGTGACCTTTACATTCCTCCCCTCCGCCGCGCTTTCAGCCGCGGCTTTGATGCCGTCAAGCTCGGAGAATATGACGGCCTCAGCGTCACCGGCGCTTTCCGTGCCGGAAAGCCGGGGCGTGAGATAGGCCAGCACGCCGTCCCGCACACGAAGCTTTATGGCCTGCTCGTTATCCTCGTCGGAAACGGCGATGACGTGGAGCCGGATGAGGTTTGAGGAAAGCTCCGCTTCCCCGGCCTGAGCCCAGGTTCCTGTGAGCATGGTGACACACAGCGCAATAAGCAGGGAGATCTCCCATTTTTTAAGCTTGTTTTCGTTATTCATTTCGCTACCGCCTTGATATGTATGTTATACATACATTATCGGCGGAAAGGCGAAAAGCTAAACCTTGATGGCGGGAATATTTTCGGCGATGAAAGAGCTCCCCGGGAGCTTTTTCATGCCGGCAAGGGCGGCGGCAGCCTGCCCGCGGGAGGGGAATATGCCGAAGACCGCGGAGCCGGAGCCGGTCATTATGGCGCCCATGGCGCCCTTGTCCAGCATCTCGGAGCGGATGGCGGCGATGCTCTTTCGCCGCCGGTCAGGCACATCCTCAAAAACATTGTACATCCGCCGCGCAAGCCCCGCCAGATCGCCGGCGTCAAGAGCGGCGATTATCCCCGGAGTGTCCGGGCGGCACTTGATGGTTACGGAATCAATCTTCCTGTAAAGCTCGGGAGTGGAGATGGAAAAGTCCGGCTTGCATATGACTATGCCGCAGTCCGGCAGGGGAGTGAGGTCGGATAAGATCTCCCCCCGGCCCCGGGCCAGCTGAGTGCCGCCTGCCACGCAAAACGGCACGTCCGAGCCCACGCCCGCGCCTATCTCCTCCAGCTCCCGGCGGGTGAAGTGGCCGTTATAGAGCCGGTTGAGAGCTCTGAGCACTGCCGCGGCGTCCGACGAGCCGCCGCCCATGCCCGAGCCCACGGGTATGCGCTTGTTGATGTTTATTCTTGCCCCCGCGCTGAGACCCGCGGCGGCAAAGAACGCCTTGGCGGACTTCATGGCCAGATTGCGGTCGTCGTTGGGTATAAAGCGCAGGTTGCTGCGTACGAAAAAGCCGGAACGGGTAAGCTCCACGCTTATATCGTCGCACAGGGAAACGCTTTGCATCACCATGGCAAGCTCATGATAGCCGTCCGGCCTGCGGCCGGTGACGTCCAGAGATAAATTCAGTTTTGCGCAGGCTTTTTCCTCAACTCTGTTCATTTTTCAAAAAGCTTCCCCATCAAAAGACTGCCGTTGGGCTCGAAGGGGCCTTTAAGGCCGTTTTTCTCTGTGTACGTCAGGCCCAGACCGGTGTCGGCGCGGCTGTCGTATATCATATAAGGCACGGGGTCTCCGTCATGCCCTCTGGTGGCGGTGAGGGTCTTGTGGTCGGACAAAAGCAGCATACGGTAGTCCCAGCCGTGCGCTTCAAAGGACTTCACCAGCGGCGCCACCACCCGGCTGTCCAGCCATTCGATGGCCTGCAGCTTGCCCTTGAGATCGCCGTTGTGGGTGCACTCGTCGGGAGCTTCAAAGTGCAGGCAGGCGAAGTTGTGCCGCTCAAGCACCTTTATGGCCGCGGCCACCTTGTTTTCAAGATTGGTGTCTATCTCGCCGGTGGCGCCTTCTACAAATATCGGCTCCAGCCCGGTGAGGGCCGCGATGCCGTGGCACAGCGGCACGGCGGACACGACGCCGCCGTCCTGACCGTAGGCCTGCACGAAACTCGGCATGGCGGCGGCAGTGCCCTCCGCCCAAAACCAGATGCCGTTGGCGGGCATTTTTCCCGCCGTGCGCAGCTTTTCGTTGAGGGGGTGGTGATCCAGTATCTCGTGGGCCTTTTTCATAAGTCCGCCCAGCACTTTGGCGTTTTCGCAGCCGGAGGGCAGCAGCGGGCCGATGACCTCGCCCAGATGGTCGTGGGGCGGGATCATTTTTATGCCCCGGATGTCCGCGCCCTTCTGCACGGCGATGTGCCGGAAGGAGTGACCCAGATTAATGCTCATCCCCGCCGCCTCGGCCAGGGGCTTGAAGTCCGGGTGATTGAAAAGCATGGTGATTATCTCATCGGACACGTCCCCGTCTATGGAGCCGGCGGAATGGGACAGGATCTTCTTTTCCTCATAGGGCTTGTCACTGTCCTCCAGCGCCACCATGTTGCATCGGTAGGCCACGTCGCCGGGGGCGAGCTTCATGCCGGTGGCCGCGGCCTCCAGCGGCGCCCGACCGGTAAAGTGTTTTTTCGGGTCGCAGCCGAAGATGGACATTATGGCGGTCTCGCTGCCTGCGGGAAGACCTTTGGGGCAGTTCACCACGCTGCCCAGCACGCTTTTTGCGCACAGGGCGTCTATAAGAGGCTTGTGGGCGCACTCAAGAGGCGTCTTTCCGCCCAGCTCCGGCACGGGATTATCCGCCATTCCGTCGCCGATAACAAGTATATATTTCATATGCTGCCTTCTTTCCCACTTCTTTTTTTGAAATATAGTATACCCCATGGACAGATGTTTTTCAATCATGGAGGTCAACAAACACAAGTATTGATTTTTGCCCCGGAATGTGTGAGAATTGCCATTATATACAAAATATGAGATGGAGCTTGTCGGATGGAGAAAAAATACCTTAAACCCATGCTGGCCGCCGTGGGCGTATACACGCTGTGGGGCTTTTCGTTTTTGGCCTCAAAGCTGGCCCAGTCGGCGTCGTCGCCGCTGGTGGTACTGATGTACAGGTTTGATATCGCGGCGCTGGTGATGGCCCTGCCCTGGATGCTGGGCAGAAGAAAAGTGCGTCTGAAGGGCAAAAACGTCAAGGGTCTGCTGCTGCTGGGCCTGTGCGAGCCGGTGATATATTTTATCGGCGAGCAGTACGGACTTAAATTCACAAACTCCGCTTTTTCCGGCGTGATGATCGCCGTTATACCCATTGTCACCCTTATTCTGGCCGCCGTTTTTCTCAAGGAGCGTCCCAGCACCGCCCAGTGGCTTTTCAGCCTTTTGTCCATAGCGGGGGTGGTGGCCATAACCCTGATGGCCGGCGGCGGCGGTCAGGTGCAGCCCATAGGCGTGGCGCTGCTCATTCTGGCGGTGGTGTCCGGCTCGGCCTACGCCGTTATCAGCCGGGCGGTCTCCGATGACTTTTCGGTTTTTGAGCGCAGCATGGTGATGCAGCTGATGGGCGCCGTATTTTACACTGTCTGCGCCGTTATCGAAAATATCGGCGATCTCTCCGCCCTAATAGCGCCTTTGCGGGACGGGAACTTCCTGTGGGGCATTCTTTATCTCAGCCTTGGCGCTTCGGTGGCGGGCTATACCCTTTATAATTACGCCGTGGCCAACGCGCCAATAGCCAACGTGGCGTCCCTTTGCAACCTGACCACAGTGCTGTCGGTGGCGGCGGGCGTGGTGATACTCCGCGAGCCCTTTTCGCTGGGCTCGGCAGCGGCTCTGGCAGTGATACTGATTGGTATTTGGGGCGTGCAGAAATTCACGCCCGGGGAGGAAAAAGTGAAATGAAAAAAAGATTTTTGTCGCTGGCGCTGGTTATCGTACTGGCCTTTTCCCTGACTGCCGGGGCCTTTGCCGCGCCCAATGTGCGGGTCTCGCCCCAGAAGGTATTTGTGGACGGAGCGGAGAAAAGCTTTGAGGTCTACAATATTGGCGGAGCCAATTATTTTCGCCTGCGGGATATAGCCTATGTGATGATGGGCACCGACGCCCGCTTTTCCGTGAGCTGGGACGGGGAGAAGAAAATGATATCCGCGGCAAAGGGCAAGGACTATGTGCCCGACGGCACGGAGATGGCCGCCGGCCGGGATATGTCCGCCACCGCTGTCTTGAGCTCCCAGAGCATGGAGATAGACGGCAAAAAGGTCTCGCTGGCCCCCTACAATATCGGCGGCACCAACTTTTTCAAGCTCCGGGAGCTGGGGGCGGCCCTTGACTTTTCCGTGGATTATGACGCCAAAGCCAACAGTGTGGTGATTAATAGCTCCGCTCCCGCGGCGCTGGCCGCGGTGAGCTTTATCGACGTGGGGCAGGGCGACAGCGTTTTCATAGACGACGGGGATTTTGAAGTGCTCATCGACGCCGGCACCGCCGACAAGGGCGCGCTGGTGTCGGAATACATTAAGCCTTTTGTGGACGGGGATCTTGAGCTTGTGATAGCAACCCACGCCCACGCCGACCATGTGGGCGGGCTGACAAGAATACTTGCCGACTATCAGGTGGATAAGATAATCGACTCGGGCAGCACGGCCACATCAAAGGCATGGACTAATTATTACGCCGCGGCCATGGCGGAGCCGGGCTGCGAGTTTATTCCGGACGGCGATATGACAGTGTCCATGACAGGCGGCGCGTCCATACGGATAATCGAGGCGCTGGACGGGGACAAAAACGAGAACAACAACAGCGTGGCGGCGGAATTCACCTATGGAAAGGTGAAGGTGCTGCTCACCGGCGACAGCGAGGAGGCCGCGGAAGCTGTTCTGGCGGGCAAGGTGGGCGATGTGGACGTTTTCAAGGCCGGACACCACGGCAGCCGCACGGCAAACTCCATGGCTTTGCTTTCTGCGGCAAAGCCGGAATACGCGGTGGTGTCCTGCGGCGCGGGCAACACATATCAGCACCCCCACCTGCAGGCGCTTGAAAACTTCGCCGCCGTGGGCGCGGCGGTGTACGGCACAAT
>CAZLIJ010000054.1:0-8464 GCA_964559305.1 uncultured Oscillospiraceae bacterium
GATTACAGGATCGAAAAAAAGGACGCGTTCAAGCTCATCTGCAGGAAGATACAGGTGAACAAGCCCCAGGGCGACACCGCGACAGAGGACATCTCCGCCTTCTGGAACAAATGCTCCGCGGACGGCACCATGGACGCTGTCTGCAAATACGGAAATTTTGACTCTCTGCACGGGCTTCTGGGCGTATGCTTCTCCGGCGAGATGGAGGAAAACGGCTTCCCCTATGCCATAGGCGCGGAGTATAACGGCGCGCCTCTTGGCGGCGAGGAGCTGGACGTGGTGGACATTCCGGCCCACACCTACGCGGTGTTTACCAGCAAGGGTCCCATGCCCGACGCTTTTAAGGACACATACAGGAAGATATGCACCGAGTTCTTCCCCCAGAGCGGCTACGAGTACGGCAACGGCGTGGAGTTGGAGGTGTACCCCTCCGCTGACACACAGGACCCCAATTACAGCTGCGAGATCTGGGTGGCGGTGAAAGATAAGTGAATACCACGGAAAAATGGACGCCCCAAAGGGCGTCCATTGATTTATGCAGGCGCTGAGAATAAATCATAAGCCGGCGGCGATATAAACGAAGCCCGTCAGTTCTTATCTGCGGCGGGCAAAGTCTGCATGAGGGCATAGAAATACCCCGGCTCGCCGGTGCGGTAATAATCATACCAGGCGCTCAGCGTAGCTGATTCGAAAACGCCCAGCCGCTCAATGATATCTCTGGCCCACATAAGTCCGCCGGTGCCGGCGGCGGTGATAAGATTGCCGTCAGCCACGGAGGGCTTATCCACATAAAAGCCCGAGCCTTTATAAGTGGGAACAAACATTTCAAGAAACCCCGGCCCGTTGCTGGTATGGGGGCGACTGTCCAAAAGACCGGCGCCGGCCAGCGCGGCGGTAGCTCCGCAGATGGCGCACACAGCGGCTCCCGCGGAGAGAAGCTCGCCGGCTTTTTCAATTACGGCGTTATTTTCCGGGTCGTTCCATGTGTTGGCCCCCGGCAGCAGCAGTACGGTAGTATCGCTGACGGCGATATCGTCGATGAGGCAGTCGGGCGTCACTGTCAGTCCGCCCATGGTCTTTACAGGCTCCATGGAGCGGCCCGCCGTTTTCAAAGTCACGCCCGGCGCGTCTTTTTTGAAAAACCTGCCGGAATTCAGCTCCGCGGTTACATGACCCGGTTCCCAGTCCGCCATGGTATCAAGGACATAAACATAGATATTGTACATTTCGTTTCTCCGTTTATATAAATTGTGATTTTCAGGGTTTGCCAGCCGTCACCGCTCTGCGGGACGGATGCCTCGGCGGCGCAGCACCCGGTTGAGCTCCGCCAGCACCCGCTTTTTGTCCGCGCTCCACAAAGGGGCTATGAGGTCGCGCTTGGCGCCGTCGCCGGTGAGCCGGTGTATGACCACATCCTCTGGCAGAATTTCCAGCGCGTCGGCCACAAGCTCATAGTATTCTTCAGGCTCCAGCGTTTGAAATTCGCCCCGGCGGAAGCTATCCGCCAGCGCGGTACCCTCCAGCACGTGCATTAGCTGCAGCTTTATGCCGTCGGTGCGCTGCCCCGCATAGCGGACAGTTTGCAGCATATCCTCCCGCCCCTCGCCCGGCAGCCCCAGAATGACATGGGTTATCCGGTGTACGTTCATTGCCGCCAGATCCTCCATGGCTTTTTCGTAAGCCGCCAGCGGATAGCAGCGGTTGATGCGCGCCGCAGTCTCCTCGTTTGAAGTCTGTAATCCCAGCTCTACCCACAGCGTTGTGCGCGCCGCCAGCCGCCCCAGCATATCAAGGGCCTCCGGCCCCAGACAGTCCGGCCTTGTGGCGATGGAAAGCCCCACAATGTCCGGCTGCGCTGCCGCCTGGGCATATATGCGCTCCAGCTTATAAAGGTCGCCGTAGGTGCCGGTAAAGCTTTGAAAATAGGCAATGTATTTAAGCCCCTCGCCTTTGGCACCCAGAGTGCGTTTGGCGGCTTCGATCTGATCGGCCACAGGCAGGGAAGCAGACGCCGCAAAGTCACCGGAGCCGCCGGCGGAGCAGAAAACGCAGCCGCCCACGCCCACCGCGCCGTCCCGATTGGGGCAGGTGGTGGCCGCGGACAGAGCCAGCTTATATACCTTGTAGCCGAAAACGCGGCGGCAATAGACATTTGCTGAAAGATAGCTGCGGGACATAAAGGCCTCCGAAATGATATTGTACCTGCCCCGGCTTTTGCCGGAGCGGCGTATATTAACAGCTGCTGCGCGTGCGGCAGCGGGTGAGATCAAAGGAGCGCACATAGCGGGAGATGTTCAGCCCATGGCGCATATAATCCAGCAGCAGCTCCCCGCAGGCCCGGCTGTCGCTGCCGGCGTTGTGGTGATCAAGATTCAATTCAAGATAGGCGCACATGGTGTTCAGCTTGTGGTTGGCAAGCTCAGGATAGCACACCCGGCCCATGGTGCAGGTGCAGGCGTAGCTTGCAGCGCTCCGCCAGTCGATGCCGTAGGCGTTCAGGCACTTTGCCAGCACGCCCATATCGAAGGGCGCGCTGTGAGCGACGAGGACGCCGCTGCTCATAAGCGGCTCTATCTCTGCCCAAAGCTGGGGAAAGGCGGGCGCTTCCGCCGCCATCTCCGGCGTGATGCCGGTGAGCTGGATGTTGAAATAATCAAACCGGGCCTCCGGGTTGACCAGCGAATAGAAATCGTCCACGATCAAGCCGTTTTCAATTACGGTTATCCCGATGGCGCTCATGCGGTCGTTTGCTGAGTTTGGCGTTTCCACGTCGAAGGCGATATAGCGTTCTTCCATGCGTTCTCAGTCCTTGTAAATAATAAAAGCGGTTTTTCCGACAATAAAAGTATAGGGGTTTGCGGGTGCTTTTGCAACAAAAAAAGCGGCATGGAATCCCATGCCGCCCATAAAAGCTCTATATCTTTTTGACAGCCCGCAGCTCAATATAACCTCTCTCGCCCCGGGGCTCCAGCTGAATGCGGGGGCTGCCGTCGTCCCAGCGGTATCCGATTACCGCGGGGTCGTACTTGTCCATGGCCGCCTGCAAAGACTCGATAGCCGCGCAGTAGTCCTCCTCGGCGAAGGGCTCCGACTGGAACATAAGGTACATGGCGGCGGGCAGCTCAATGACATCGAAGCCCTCCGGCACCGGCCCGTCGGATTCCGTGGGTACTTCCACGCCCTGCACATACTCCGACCCGCCGGCGCGGTATGTGGCCGGCAGCCACATACATACCGGCTCGCCGCATAGAGATTTCATGCTGGTGAGCACGCCCCACACGTCGCAGCCCACCTCCACACAGTAACTCCAATACTCCGTGGCCTTGACGCCCCGCTTAAGAATGACTTTGCGCCGGGGCTTTTCGATGGTCTGAATAAATACGCTTTTCTCGTTTTCCATTTCGTTAGGCTCCTTTTTCCACAATTCTCTGAATTTCACTCCGTAGGCGGTGAACAGCGGCAGCGGCACGGGGTGCAGGGCATATTCCTTGGGATTGCAGCCAAACTCCCGCAAAAAAGCCCGCTGGTAGCCGTCCACGCTTTCAAAGCCCAGCTCAGCCGCCGCGTCTATGACCCTTATCTTTTCGTCCCGCAGCCGCAGGGTGGATTTGGCCAGCCGCAGCCGGCGGATATAGTCAGCAGGAGAGAGGCCGGTGAGCTCCTTGAATATGCGGGCTGAGTACCACGGCGAAAACCGGGCGGCCTGGGCCAGCTCCGCAAGGGTGATGCTTTCGCCAAGATGGCGTTCTATATAATCCTGCATCCGCTGCACGGCAGGGCTTTTGTCGTTCACGCGTTTCACCTCCCAACGAAAAGAGCATAACACACACGGGTATGATATTTCTCGACGCTGCTTGCGCAATTTGAGAAGCGGAAAAGTATATTTATTTTAACACATCCGCCCGCTGCTGTGTTAAAATACAGAAAAAACAAGAGGGGGACTTGTTATCAGAAATGCTGCCGATATACTCACCTCCGCCCGGTTTGTGTTCGCCGGGGGAATGGTGTTGGCGAAGCCGTTTTCCGCCCCGTTCTGGGCCTGCTATCTTGGCGGCGGAGTCAGCGATGCGCTGGACGGCCCCCTTGCCCGGGCGCTGAACACACAAAGCGCCGCCGGGGCAAAGCTGGACAGCGCCGCGGACCTTGCCTTTGCCGGGGCCATAGCGGCAGTGACTGCGCGCAATATAAAGCTTCCCCCGTGGCTGTGGGCCCTGGCCGGAGGCATCGGGGCGCTGCGGCTGGGGAGCTATGGTCTTGGCTATGCAAAATACCGCAGCTTTTCCGCTTTGCACACTTACGCCAATAAGGCTACCGGCGCGCTGATCTTTGCTTTTCCGCTTTTGTACGCGGCTTTCGGGCTGACCGGGGCGGGACTTATCCTGTCCTCTGCGGCGCTTTTTTCCTCGGCGGAGGAGCTTGCCATAACTGCCGTTTCGCCTGAGCTTAACCGGGACTGCAGGGGAATATATGAGATAAGACGCCAGAAGGAGGCGCGGTATGACCCGGCGTGAAGAAATGCCATGATAAACGCAGCCCTTGACCGGGTACTTATTAAATAACAGGAGGGCAGCCATGCCGTTTGATTTCAAGAAAGAATATAAGGAATTCTATCTGCCGAAAAATAAGCCCCAGATCGTCACCGTGCCAAAGGCAAGCTATATTGCCGTGCGGGCAAAGGCGACCCCAACGAGGAGGGCGGCGAGTACAAATCGGCTGTGGGCGTGCTGTACGCCGTGGCCTACACCGTCAAGATGAGCAAGCTGGGCGACCACCGTATGGCCGGCTACTACGATTTTGTGGTGCCGCCGCTGGAGGGTTTCTGGTGGCAGGAGGGCATTGACGGCGTGGATTACAGCAACAAGGCGCTGTTCCACTGGATATCTGTCATCCGCCTGCCGGATTTTGTGACAAAAGCGGACTTCGCCTGGGCGGTATCGGAAGCCGCCCGCAAAAAGAAGCTGGATTGCTCGGCGGCGGAGTTTTTGACCGTTGAGGAGGGGCTGTGCGTCCAGATAATGCACCTTGGCCCCTTTGATGACGAGCCGGCCACCGTTGCGCTGATGGATGAGCATATCAGTAAAAACGGCTATGAAAACGACTTTTCGGATGGGCGGCTCCACCACGAGATATATCTCTCTGACGCCCGCAGGGTTTCGCCGGAAAAGTGGAAAACAGTCATCCGCCATCCCATACGCAAAAAGGCGTAGGAAAAGAATAAAGCAAGGAGCATATTATGGTTCGGGAAATTTGCAGGGACGAGAGCTTTCTTGGTAAGAAGGCGGAGCTGGCCACGGCGGAGGATCTGCCGACAGCGCAGGATCTTCTGGAAACGCTTATCGCCCACAAGGACGGCTGCGTGGGTATGGCGGCGAATATGATAGGCGTTTCAAAGAGCATCATCGCCTTTGACAATGACGGTGCTTATATGGTGATGTTCAACCCGGAGATAATCAAAAAGTCCGGGCCTTATGAGGCGCAGGAGGGCTGCCTTTCCCTTTCCGGCATCCGCAAAGCCCGGCGCTGGAAGTCCATAAAGCTGCGCTATCAAAACGAGAAATTCCAGACCCGGCTGAAAACCTTCACAGGCTTTCCGGCCCAGATAATCCAGCACGAGATAGATCACTGTCAGGGGATAATAATATAGCGGGGAGCGCCAGAAAACGCAGCCATGGCGCAGATTAATAAGCACCGGAGGCATTGCCACCGGTGCTTATTCTATCATGAGCGGACGCTCAGTCAGTGCTTTCTGAGATCTTCTGCCGGAGCTTTTTTGTAAGCTTGCCGAAAACAAGGCCGTAGCTGTCGTCTATGAGCTTTTTCATAAGCTCATCGGGCAGCTTTCCGCCCAGATCAACGGAGATCCAGCAGCGCTTGTCGGAATAAAAGCCGGGCAATACTTCGCCGTACTCCGCCTGAAGCAGCTGGGAGAACATTGGGTCGCACTTCAGATTGAGCAGCTCCTTTTCCGCATACTCCGGCGCGTACTTGCCGGAGGGGTGCATGGTGGCCGCAAAGAGCTTGCCGCCCACCATATAGCGCTGCCAGCCCCATTCGAGCTTATAGTCGCTGGTGACGCCGGCCTTGGCCAGCAGGTATTTTTCAAGCCACGGGTAGTTCATCGTTTTTTCCTCCCCTGGATGTTTTCGTGTAATGCCCATTGTAACAGACTATGCGGTTGTAAATATATGGACATGGACTTATAATTATTATGTCAGCGGATAAAAAAGTTTTTGAAAGGAGGGAGCAGGGATAACGTGAAAATATCCACAGACGAGTTGCTGTTTTTCAATCCAATGCCCCAATTGCTCCCCATATACGAGGAGCTGAAAACGCGGTTGGAAGCCCGGTACCCGGAGATGACTCTCCGGGTGACAAAAACCCAGATATCATTTCGCAGCCGCTATGTGTTTGCCATGGTCTCTCTGCCTTACCGGCGGAAAAAGGATTGGCCCAGGGAATATCTGATGATTTCCTTCGGGCTTGACCACCGCATGGATTCGACCCGCATCGTTGAAGCGGTGGAGGCGTACCCCAGTCGCTGGACCCATCATGTGCTGGCCGTGAGCAGGGAAGACATAGACGAGCACCTTATGAACTGGCTGGACGAGGCATATAATTTTTCCATGATAAAGTAGGGCTGTCCATACTTGAAAAAAAGGCAGGGAGCTTTCGCGTTTTGAAGTCTGCCCTCAACCCAATGCTCAGTCCCGTGCGCGGCGGCCCCAGACCCGCAGCTTTTCGGGCTCGGCGGCACACAGCAGAGCGCCGGAGAGCACGGCGTCGTCAAGAAGGGCGCTTTCCAGTATCTCATATTGACCTACGTCGGCCACAAAAGCGCGTCTGGCCGTGAATTCCCGCAGACGGGAGAAAAGGACTTCGCCCATTTTTGCAACGCCGCCGCCCACGACTATCCTGTCCGGCGAAGCCAGGGCGAGGATGTCCGCAAGGCCGATGGAAAAGGTCTCCGCGATCCTGTCCAGCTCCCCGCAGCAAAATTCATCCCCGGCCTGAGCGCCGGAGGCCAGCTGCGCGCAGGTGAGCCTGCCGCCGCGAGGGTCAAGAAAGCCGCCTTGGGGAACATAGCCGGGGGCGTTCAGCCGCTCCTCTATATTCTGTCCCGAGCAGATAAACTCAAGTCTTGTTTCCGCTCCCGGCCGCTTATCCCGCCAGTCCGGGACCCAGACATAGCCCAGGGAGCTGGCGCCGAAACCGGCCTCGTCATAAAGCCCGCCGCCGATACCGGTACCGATGTTGGTATAAAAAAACCTTTGGCTGCCCCTGCCCGCGCCCAGACGCAGCTCCGCCAGCCCGCCCACGGCGGTGTCGTTCAAAACCACGGCGGGCTTTGCCAGCTCTTTTTCCAGCCAGTCCTTCAGACCAAAGCCCTGCCAGCCCTCCACCTGCAAAGAACATAGTATCCGGCCCTCCACAGGGTCCACCGGCCCGCCAAAGCCCACGCCCACGCCGGAAACCTGATACTCCGCCATAAGAGCCTTTGCCGTGCCGGATATCCAACGCAAAATATCCTCAGCCCGTGTCTGCCTGCCCAGACGCACGTCCTCCCGGCGCAAAATGGCGCCCCCGGCAGTGCCCACGGCGATCTGTTGCTTTGTTCCGCCGATCTCAATTCCCATAAACAGCTCTTGGGCGCAGCTGCTTAAGACGGGTTCGTTTGTTGAAAAGTCAGATGTCATAATACTTCAGCTCATTTCTTTCCGCCGCCCCACGGGGCGATAAGCGGCCCGGAGCACAAAACGGGGCCGCAATATTTTTGGTTTCCTGTTAATTATAAGCCGGCGCCGGAAAAAAGTCATCGCAATTTTTTCCGAGGGGCAGGGGATAAAACCCCTTTTGTGCAGATTACAAAAAAATTTTTGTAATAAATGGTTAAAACGCATATTGAAATTGATTACAAAAACTGATATTTTAGTTATGTTGATGAATGAAAAGGATTACATACTATGATTACTATTGCCGATGTCGCAAAATCCGCGGGAGTATCCGTTGCGACCGTCTCCCGTGTCATGAATCATAGCGGACTTGTGGCGGAGCCGACCGCCAAAAAAGTACGGGCTGCAATTCAGGAGCTTACCTATGTGCCCAACGAACAGGCGAGGAATCTGCGCCGCAACGAGAGCAGAACGGTGCTGGTGCTTCTCCCAAACATTACGAACCCGTATTACGCCAACATCTATTCCGGCATCAATGAAAAAGCACAGGAGCTGGGATACGGGCTGCTGATGTGCAATACAGAGGGCAAGGGCCTTAAAGAGACCCTTTCAGGCGCCATAGAGGGCAAGCGTGCCGATGGAGCCATATTGCTGGCTATCGACCGGGAAGATTCCTGGATCGAACAGTGCGGCCGGGATTTCCCCATAGTGCAGTGCTGCGAACACGCGGAGGGCTGCGATACCCCGTATGTATCCGTGGATAACTACAAAGCCGGTTATGAAGCCACCCGCTA
>CAZLIJ010000055.1:0-273 GCA_964559305.1 uncultured Oscillospiraceae bacterium
GATCTGGGAGAGGGCGAAAAGAAAGACGAGCCCTGAATTGACCGTTCAGAATAGTGACAGGAGATAACCGAAAAATGATAAAGACATTGGAAAAGAGCGGACGCACGGAGGAAGATGCTCTCAATGCCGCCCTGCGCGAGCTGGGCTGCGACAGAGACGACGTATCCGTGGAGATCGTGGAGCGCGCCAAGTCCGGTTTTCTCGGCATAGGCGCCGTACAAGCGGTGATCCGTGTTTCATATGAAGCCCCCGACGAGCCCCAGGCTCCGGCGG
>CAZLIJ010000055.1:355-5401 GCA_964559305.1 uncultured Oscillospiraceae bacterium
CCCGAAGCCGCAAAACCGGCTCCGGCTGCCAGACCCCGGCCCGGTTCGGCTCCGGCGGCAAAGGCTGCGGAGAAGGCCGAAAAATGTTCTTCTCAGGACGCTGAAGCCGTTAAGACCTTTATTGCCGGACTTTTTGAGCATATGGGCATCGAAGCCCAGCTCAATCTCACTGACAGGGATGACGGCGGCATAAACGTGGACGTGTGCGGCCCGGGCATGGGCGCCATAATTGGCCGCCGGGGCGAGACTTTGGATGCCATACAGCATCTGGCCAACTACGCTGTCAACCGCGGCAGCGAAAAGCATGTCCACATCTCTGTGGACGCGGAAAATTACCGCGCCAAGAGAGAGGACTCTCTAGCCCATGAATTCCTATGAGCGCCATGTAATACACACGGCTTTGCAGGATTACCCCGGCGTGTCCACCGGTTCCACCGGAACCGAGCCCAACCGCCGCGTGGTGATCTCTTACGAGCGCGGCGACGCGCCCCGTCAGGGACAAAACCGCCGCAACAGCGATTCCCGCCGCCCGGCTCAGCCCCGCCCGGCACAGACCACAGCCCCCGCCCCTGCCCCGGCTCCCGCCGCGGACAGCGCCGCGGAAACTAAATCTACCGATACCGGCAGCAAAAAACCTCAGAGCCGCGAATGGGCCTGAGAAAACTTGATTTCGGAGGAAACAGAAATGGTTTTCGAAAAGGTAAGGGATATCCTTGCAAAGCAGTTTGAGATCGATCCGGCGACCGTGACCATGGACACCAATCTGGTGGACGATCTGGGCGCCGACTCCCTGGACGTGGTTGAGCTTATCATGTCCGTGGAGGACGAGTTCGGCATCGTGGTAAACGACGACTCCGCGGCCAATCTGGTAACTGTAAGTCAGATCGTTGATTTCATCGAAAAGATGCAGTAAGCAGACAGTGAACAAAAAGAAATACGCCCCGCGCCGAAAGGCGCGGGGCGTATTTCTTCATTTCAATGGAAATTATTTTATCCCGAACAGCAGCTCGCCATAGGTGGGGAAGGGCCAGCTGTCGCTGCCGGTCATCTCCTCCAGAGCGTCGGCGTGGGCGCGCAGGGCGTCCATGGCGGGGATAACGGAGTCGTGATAAAACCGGGCCAGCACAAGGCTGTCGGCTATGCCTCCGGCGGCGTTCTCCACACTTTCCAGCGCCTTAACTGCGGCATACATCTCGCCCGATTCCTCAGCGGCGGACTTGAGAGTTTCCCGCTCGTACACACAGTCAAGACCGGGGCAGGCGGATTCCTTTTCGTTGATGACCGCTGCCAGACCGCCCTCAAAATCGCTGACGGCAGGCAGAATGTCCTTGCGGGCCATGTCCAGCATGGTGCGGGCCTCAATGTTGATGGTCTTGGAGTAGGTCTCCAGACCCACGGCGTAGCGGGCTTCTATCTCGCTGCGGCTGAGTACTCTGTGCCGGGCATAAAGCTCAACGTTTTCCTCATCCAGCATATGAGGCAGGGCGTCGGGGGTGGAGGGCAGGTTGTGCAGGCCCCGCTTTTGAGCTTCCTGTACCCAGGCTTCGTCGTAGCCGTTGCCGTTGAAGATTATGCGCTTGTGATCGTGTATGGTGCGGCGAATGAGCTCGTGCAGGGCGGTATTGAAATCGGCCGCGCCCTCCAGCTCGTCTGCAAACAGACGCAGGGACTCTGCCACAGCGGTGTTCAGAGCCACGTTGGGCGTGGCGATGGAGGCGGAGGAGCCGGGCATACGGAATTCAAACTTGTTGCCGGTGAAGGCGAAGGGAGAGGTGCGGTTGCGGTCGGTGGTGTCCTTGGGGAAATGGGGGATGGTGTGCACGCCTATCTTCATGATGGCCTTTTCCTTGCCGGCATAGGCTGTGCCCGCGTCGATGGCGTCCAGTATTTCGGTCAGCTCATCGCCGAGGAAGATGGACACGATGGCCGGAGGAGCTTCGCTGGCGCCTAGACGGTGGTCGTTGCCGGCGGAGGACACGGATATGCGCAGAAGATCCTGATAATCGTCCACAGCCTTGATGACCGCGCACAAAAACAGCAAAAACTGGGCGTTTTCATAAGGGGTGTCACCGGGCTCAAGAAGGTTAAGGCCGGTGTCGGTTTTCAAAGACCAGTTGTTGTGCTTGCCGCTGCCGTTGACGCCTTCGAAGGGCTTTTCGTGCAGAAGGCAGACAAGACCGTGGCGGCGGGCGACCTTTTTCATCATCTCCATGGTGAGTTGATTGTGGTCGGTGGCCACGTTGGTGGTTATAAATATGGGGGCCAGCTCGTGCTGGGCGGGAGCCACCTCGTTATGCTCGGTCTTTGCCAGCACGCCAAGATTCCAAAGCTCGTTGTTCAGATCCTTCATGAACTCGGAAACCTTGGTCTTTATCACGCCGAAATAGTGGTCGTCCAGCTCCTGGCCCTTGGGGGGCATGGCCCCGTACAGAGTGCGGCCTGTGAAAATGAGATCCTTGCGCTGCTCAAACATGGCCTCGTCCACAAGGAAGTATTCCTGCTCGGGGCCGGCGGTGGTCTTGACGTGATCCACGTTTTCGTTGCCGAACAGCCTAAGTACGCGCATGGCCTGCTTGTTTATGGCCTGCATGGAGCGCAGCAGGGGCGTTTTGCGGTCCAGAGCCTCGCCGCCGTAGGAGCAGAAGGCTGTGGGTATGCACAGCACGCCGTCTTTTATGAAAGCGTATGAGGTGGGGTCCCATGCGGTGTAGCCCCGGGCTTCAAAGGTGGCCCGCAGACCGCCGGAGGGGAAGGAGGAGGCGTCCGGCTCACCCCTTACAAGGTTGGTTCCGGAAAACTCCATAATAACTCTGCCGCCGCCCACGGGGCTTATAAAGCTGTCGTGCTTTTCCGCGGTGACGCCGTTGAGAGGATGGAACCAGTGGGTGAAATGAGTGGCGCCGTTTTCTATGGCCCAGTCCTTCATGGCGTTGGCGACAATATTGGCTACCTCTGGATCCAGTCGCTGGCCGTTTTTGATGGTGGCCAGGAGCTGCTTATAGGTCTTGCCCGGGAGGCGCTGACGCATAACGTCGTCGTTAAAGACCATGGAACCGAAGATTTCAGCTGTACTGCTCATTTTCAAAACCCCTTTCATTTTGAACATCTTTTTTATAATACCACACGCAGGCGGTAATTGATAATAAAAAACCGGCAAAGCAGCGACTTTGCCGTTCGTTTGTTGTAATTTACTCCACAGTCTTTTGAAAGTCAATAATTTTTTTCTGATTACTTGACAAGAAGAAAAAGTTGGTGTAAACTACCCAAGTAATTTAATTTTGTGTTGAAGAATTTTGGCCATAAATCAACGCCGGTTTTGCGGAAAAACGCTTGATGATGCGAGGGGGATAGTGCCCCCATTAAGGCATCGGAAAGCGTTTTATTTTTTTTGTGAGGCCGCGGGACAGGCGGCGGAGGTGTGATATGACCAAATATATTTTTGTAACCGGCGGCGTGGTGTCGGGCCTGGGAAAAGGCATCACCGCGGCGTCGCTGGGCCGGCTGCTGAAGGCGAGAGGCCTGAAAGTGGCGGCGCAGAAGCTGGATCCATATATAAATGTGGACCCTGGTACCATGAGCCCCTATCAGCACGGAGAGGTGTACGTCACCGAGGACGGCGCGGAGACCGATCTTGATCTTGGACACTATGAGCGGTTCATAGACGAGGATCTGAACAAGTATTCCAATCTCACCACCGGCAAGGTATATTGGAATGTACTGAACAAGGAGCGCCGGGGAGAGTATCTGGGGGAGACCGTGCAGGTCATACCCCATATCACCAACGAAATTAAGGAATTTATCTATTCCGTGGGCAGAAAGACCGGAGCGGACGTGGTGATAACCGAGATCGGCGGCACCACCGGCGACATCGAAAGCCAGCCCTTTATCGAGGCGGCCCGTCAGGTCGGACTGGAGGCGGGCCGGGAAAACTCACTTTATATCCACGTCACGCTGGTGCCCTTCCTGCGGGGCAGCGACGAGCACAAGACCAAGCCCACCCAGCACTCCGTGAAGGAGCTGCAGGGCATGGGCATCGCGCCGGATATAATAGTCCTTCGCTGCGACGAGCCGCTGGAGCCGGACATTTTCAAAAAGATCGCCATGTTCTGCAACGTAAAGCCCGACTGCGTCATTGAAAACATGACCCTGCCGGTGCTGTACGAAGCGCCGCTGATGCTGGAAAAGGAGAATTTTTCCCTCATAGTGTGCCGGGAGCTGGGCCTTTGGACGAAAGCGCCGGAGCTTAGCGAGTGGAAGACCATGGTGGAGGGAATCAAAAATCTCGACCGGGCCGTCACCATCGGACTTGTGGGCAAATATGTCCGCCTGCACGACGCCTATCTATCCGTGGCGGAGGCTCTGCGCCACGGGGGTTACGCCTACGGCGCCGGGGTGGAGATAAAATGGATAGACAGCGAGACCGTAAACGACAGCAGCGTTTCGCAAATTCTCTCCGGCTGCGACGGGGTGATCGTCCCCGGCGGCTTTGGGGGCAGAGGCATAGACGGCATGATAGTCACGGCCCGCTGGTGCCGGGAGCACAATGTGCCCTATCTTGGCATCTGTCTTGGTATGCAGGTGGCTGTCATTGAGTTTGCCAGACACAAATGCGGCCTTGAATTGGCGAATTCCGGCGAATTTGACCCGGATTCACCGGATAAGGTCATTGACTTTTTGCCCGATCAGAACGACAATGTAAATAAAGGCGGCACGCTGCGGCTGGGGGCATATCCCTGCCGGCTGAAAGAGGGCACGGTAATACGGAGCCTTTACGGGCAATCGGATATCAGCGAGCGCCATCGCCACCGCTATGAGTTCAATAACGACTATCGGGATATAATGGAGAAAAACGGCATGACCCTCTCCGGCACCTCGCCGGACGGGCACATTGTGGAGACCGTGGAGCTGGCGGACTGCGATTTCTTCGCGGGAGTGCAGTTTCATCCCGAATTCAGGAGTCGCCCCAACAGGGCGCATCCGCTGTTCAAGGGGCTTATAAAAGCGCCAATAGACAGGAAATACGGCAACCGTGAGAAAGGAGCAACA
>CAZLIJ010000055.1:5411-5877 GCA_964559305.1 uncultured Oscillospiraceae bacterium
CGGGATCTGGTGGAGAAAAGCGGCTGCGACGGCATAGTGTACGGCAACTCCGGCGGCAAGGATTCCGCGCTGGTGGGCATACTGTGCAAATTCGCCTGCGAAAACACTCTGGGCATCATCATGCCCTGCGCCTCAAAAAGAAATTTTGAGATGGACAGAACAGACGGCCTTGAGGTGGCCGAGCATTTCGGCATCAAGACCCGCGAGATAGATCTTACTCCTGTCAGGGAAGCGGAGATAAACCAGCTCAAGGCCATCACAGCCCTCAACGACATGGCTGTTACCAACATCGCGCCCCGTCTGCGCATGACCACGCTTTACGCCGTGGCAGCCAGCGAAAACCGGCTGGTGGCCGGCACCGGCAACCGCAGCGAGGCCTATGTGGGCTACTATACCAAATGGGGTGACGGCGCCCATGACTTCAATCCCATCAGCGACCTGACGGTGCAGGAGGTCTACGCCTTCC
>CAZLIJ010000055.1:5887-8237 GCA_964559305.1 uncultured Oscillospiraceae bacterium
CCCATCTCCGACCTGACAGTCACCGAGATATACGAATTTCTCAAATGGCTGGCAGCGCCCCGCTGCGTCATCGACAAGGCTCCCTCCGCGGGACTTTTTGAAGGCCAGACTGACGAGCTGGAAATGGGCGTGACCTACGCCGCTATCGACGATTATCTGATGACGGGTCAGGCCAGCGAGCGGGATAAAAAGATAATTGAGCGCTATCACAGAAAAAGCGAGCACAAGCGCACGGGAATAGCAAACTATAAAGACTGACGGAGGACGCCAATGCACGAATTCTACGAAAACCCTCTTTGCGGGCGCTATGCCGGCGAGGAGATGAAGCGCCTTTTTTCCGACGATGTGAAGTTTTCCACCTGGCGCAAGCTGTGGATAGCTCTGGCGGAAAGCGAAAAGGAGCTGGGTCTTGACATCACAGATGCGCAGATAAGCCAGATGAAGGAGCACATATACGACATCGACTATGACTCCGCCGCCCGCCACGAAGGCGAAGTGCGCCACGACGTTATGGCCCATGTGCTCACCTATGGCGAGGCCTGCCCCCTGGCAAAGCCCATCATACATCTGGGCGCCACATCCTGCTATGTGGGCGACAATACGGACATAATACGGATGCGGGACGGACTTATAATAATCCGCCGCCTGCTGGTGTCGGCCATTAAGGCGCTTTATGATTTCGCGGATGAGTACAAGGACCTGCCCACGCTGGCCTACACCCATTTTCAGGCCGCCCAGCCCACCACCGTGGGCAAGCGGGCCACCCTGTGGATAAACGACCTGATGGCAGATCTTGAGGCGCTGGAATTTGAGCTTTCCCGGCTGAAGCTTCTGGGCTGCAAGGGCACCACCGGCACCTGCGCCAGCTTTTATGAGCTTTTCGACGGGGACGAGGAAAAGTGCGCCGACCTTGAAAACAGGATAGCGGAAAAAATGGGCTTTGACGGGGCCTGCCCCGTTTCCGGCCAGACCTATTCCCGCAAGGTGGACTTTTCGGTTTTGCAGGTCTTGTGCGGCATTGCCCAGTCGGCAACAAAATTTTCCAACGATATAAGGCTTCTGTCCCATGAAAAAGAAGTGGACGAGCCCTTCGAATCAAAACAGATCGGCTCCTCGGCCATGGCATATAAGCGCAATCCCATGCGCTCCGAGCGTATGGCCTCCCTTTCGAGATACGTCATCGCCGACCTCCAAAACGCCGCCATGACCGCATCGGGCCAGTGGTTTGAGCGCACCCTGGACGATTCCGCCAACCGCCGCCTTGCGGTGCCGGAGGCTTTTCTGGCCGTGGACGGCGTGCTGGGACTGTATATCAACGTCATCAGCGGACTGAAGGTTTATCCCGCCGTGATAAAAAAACATCTGGACGAGGAGTTGCCTTTTATGTCCACAGAGAATATACTAATGTATTGTGTGCGGGAAAAAGGCGGCGACCGCCAGATCCTGCACGAGGCTATCCGGGAGCACTCGGTAGCCGCCGCGCAGCAGGTCAAGACCTTCGGCAAACCCAACGATCTGCTGGAGAGGATAAAAGCCGATCCGGCCTTCGGACTGACGGATGAGGAGATAGAAAAACTTACCGACCCCGCCTCCTTCACCGGCATGGCGGAGCACCAGACGGATAAATATCTCCGGGAGACCGTGACACCGGTTTTGAACAAATACAGCGCCGAGCTTGGCGCCAGCGTAAAAATCAACGTCTGACAAGGAGAACTCAAAAATGCTAACTGCGATAGTCGGCACAAACTGGGGCGACGAGGGCAAGGGCCGCATGGTGGATCTTTTGTCCGAAAATTACGATGTGGTCGTCCGCTATCAGGGCGGCAACAACGCCGGGCACACGGTGGTCAACGAAAAAGGCAAGTTTATCATGAACCTGCTGCCCTCCGGCATATTAAGGGACGAGACCGTCAATGTGCTGGGCCCCGGCATAGTCATTGATCTGGAGCATCTTTTCAATGAATGCCAGCGCCTGCGGGACGGTGGCATTGCCATCACGCCCAAGCATCTGAAAATAAGCGACAGAGCCACCATCTGTATGCCCTACCACAAGCTTTTGGACGGGCTGGAGGAGGACAGGCTGGGGGACAAAAAATTCGGCTCCACCCGCCGGGGCATATCTCCGGTCTATTCCGACAAGTATATGAAAAAAGCCCTGCGCATGGGCGATCTGAAGCATCTGGACGAGCTTTACGAGAGACTTGACGCCATTGTGGAATGGAAAAACCTCACTGTGGAAAAGGGCTACGGCCATGAAGCCATAAAGACCGCGGATATGATGGCATGGCTGAAGAAATTCGGCCTGCCCTTCACGGACTATGTGTGCGACACCACCGAGTATCTCTCCGCT
>CAZLIJ010000056.1:0-8205 GCA_964559305.1 uncultured Oscillospiraceae bacterium
GGTATGAGTTCCATGTTATCCAGCTGGTCACGCTGGTGTGCCCCAAGTATCTCATCATGGACAAGCTCCGTGAGACACTGGCGGAGCTGAAGACCCGCAAGCCCGATCCCAAGCCCTGGTACAGAGCCAGAATAATGGTGGCCGGCGCCGAGGTTGACGACCCTGAATTCACCAAAATGCTGGAGATGTGCGGCGGCTTTGTTGTGGCGGACAGATACTGCTTTGGCTCAATGCCCGGCAGAGATCCCGTGGAGATCGCCCCGGGCGAGACTCCGCTGCACGCCATCGCCCGCTACTATATGTGGTCCAACCAGTGCCCCCGGGCCATGGGCGCGGAAAACCTTCGCTCCCGCAAGCAGTACATATACGACAAGGCCAAAGAATTCAATGCCGAGGGCATTATTGTCGAGAGCATGAAATTCTGCGAGTATTGGGGCTACGAGCGCGCTCAGGACGCCATGTGGCTGGGCCAGGGCTTCGGAGTGCCGGAACCCATCCCGGTGTGCCAGATCGAAAAGGACTATGTCAGCGCCGCCTCCGGCCAGCTGCGGACACGGTTCCAGGCGTTTATCGAATCGCTGGAGATCAAGAGCATCCAGGGTACTAAAGGAGGCGCAGACTGATGTATAAAAGACCTTTTAAGGAGAGGTATCCGACCCTCAAATCCTTTGTTGACGGCGAAAGTGCCTGCAAATTTATAGGCGACAGATATCTGCCCAACTCAAATATATATGACCGCCGGGAATGGCGCGGCTTTAAAGACACCGCCTATGCCTTCGGCTGGTGGCTGGTGACTTGGGTGAAAATGGCCGGGCTTGTGATGAGAAACCCCGTGCGTATGGCCAAGGCTTTCTGGCGTTATAGATGGCTGGCCGCGTATATGACCGCGCCCCACATGGTGGATAAGTGGACCGCCGGCGACAGGGGCGTTACCCTGAGGTGCGACCTCCACTCCATCAACGCCATGCTTTCCGATTCCATAGATGTTCTCTGGCGCATGTTCAGAGCCGACCGTCATCTGGGCGAGACCAAATGGACGGACAAGACCATCGCCTTTGATTACACTCTGCCCAGACATATCATGAACGGCTTCCCCGGCTACACGGCCTTCAATATTAACCAGCAGGCGGCCTTTATGCTGCCCATACTGAATATGCAGCTGGGCCCCTACTATATCGACCAGTCGGTATCCTGCGGCATCCCTCAGGATATGTGCACTCTGCCGCTGGTGGAGGTGGGCGTTGCCGTGGAGGGCGATTACCCCGACGTGGGCAACTGCTGGCTTTCCACCAACAACCCCTGCGACGCCAATATGATGGACAACGGCGCCATGTTCAGAGCTCTTTCCAACAACGGGCAGAAGGCCACCCACGCCTTTGTCACCGCCCTGATGTACGACGATCCCAGCACCAAGGAGCTGACGATCCACGAGCTGTATTCGGCCATTCAATTCCTTGAGGAGCAGACCGGTCAGAAGTTCGACTGGGACGCTTTCACAAAAGGCGTTGAGGAGGTCAACCTTGTAAATCAGCAGGAGCTTGAGCGCTGGGACATCTATGCACGCACCAACGCTGTGTGTCTCAACGGCGTGTGCCAGGGCCTGTTCCGCATCTATTTCTATCAGCAGAGCGCCAACAAGCACTTTACCCGTGAGAGCACCAAGATAATGAAGCTTTTCAACAAGGCCGTGGCAAAGAACATCAACGCCGTTCCCTATGCCCGCCACAGAGCTGTGGACTGGAGCTGCGGTTCCACCTATTACAGCCACGCGCCGGTCTGGCTTTATAACTGCTGGGGTATTGTGTCCGTTATCAATATGGATTCCCTTACAGGCCACAACATTGCCGACACCGGCGACAGGGACACCATGATGTCCGACGTGGCCGACTGGTATTGCCGCACCCCAATGCGCACCCACACTGTGGGCGGAAACAGACATCTGCTGCAGGTCTTTGAGACCGGACGCAAGTTCAACTGCGACATGATACTGATGTATGACGATATCGGCTGCAAGGGCATGGCCGGCGCACAGGGCCTGATGGAGGAGGAGTTCCGCAAGCATTCCGATGAGTTCCATATTTGCTGGATGCCTCACGCGCTGATGGACTGCCGCACCGTGTCCCCCATGGACGCCCGCAAAGCTGTCAACGAGTACATGACCACCATACTCCACGAGGAACCGCTGGATCCCACACTGCTGGACTTCGACGACTCCGAAGGCTGGTAACGTCGGAGCGGACTGCGTATCATTCGCACCGGCATTCTGCCGGTTCTCACTCGCTCCGTCGCTCCTCCTTATTCCGTCCACGACCCGCTGCGCTGGGCTCATGTCCGGCGGACGGGGGACGAGGGACGAAGGACGGGGAACGAGGGATAGGGGACGGAGCGGACTGCGTATCATTCGCACCGGCATTCTACCGGTTCTCACTCGCTCCGTCGCTCCACCTTATTCCGTCCACGACCCGCTGCGCTGGGCTCATGTCCGGCGGACGGGGAACGAGGGACAGGGGACGGGGAACGAGGGACAGGGGACGAAGGCGGACTGCGTATCATTCGCACCGGCATTCTGCCGGTTCTCACTCGCTTCGTCGCTCCTCCTTATTCCGTCCATGACCCGCTGCGCTGGGCTCATGTCCGGCGGGACGGGGGACGAGGGACGGGGAGCGGTAAGTATGACGGCAAAAAACTTCAAAACAACAGGAGAGTGAATATATGAAAACAGTTAGAAAGATCTTCAGCATTTCCGCTCTTGCGCTGGGCGGACTGTTCACGGTTTACTATTTCAATCTGGATATGAAACTCATGCGGTCAGTGGTGCTGCCCTTCCTCAACAAGCACTACGATTCAATGAAGCATGAGCATGAGATCTGACGGGGAGGGCATGATATGATAAATCTTAATATCAGGCCCCGAGCCCTTACGGATAAGGAGATAGCCGATAAGGAAAAGGGCGAGTACGACAGCTTTGCAAACTATCTGGTTTTCTGCCCCAAATGCGGACACATGGCAAAAACCAATATGTATGTGATGCGGGCGGAAGCATACATTGACGAGCTGAAATCACAAAACGCCGCCTGCCCCAACTGCGGCGGCCATGACTGGCTTCTGGGCTACCCCGAAAACTCAAGCACAGGCTTCGTAAAGTTCTGACAGATAAAAAAGACCGGTGCGGAAAACTCCGCGCCGGTCATGCTTTATCAAAGAAACAGTGTCATAAGTATTAAGCTGTCATAGCCGCCGTCCCGCCGACGGAAGGCCCTTGGCCGGGCGCCGCAGACCTCAAAGCCGAAGCTTTTATAAAGAGCGGCGGCCCGGTCGTTGCCGGCCACCACGTCCAGCTCCAGCTGCTCATACCCTGCCGCCCGGGAGCTTTCAACGCAGGCGGCAAGAATTGCGCTGCCTATGCCCAGCCCCCAGAAGTCCTTTCTGACCGAAATGCCGAATTCCCCGCGGTGGCGGCATTTTTCCAGTTTGGACACCGGGTTGACGCCGCCGTTTCCCACTATCTTACCGTCTATAACGGCACTTACCATAATGGCGTCGGCACTTTTCTCCAGCGCGTCCAGATATTGCCCCTCCTCGGCGGATGTCATGCTTATTTCGTCCGGGTAGCGCAGCATGTTGTCCGTTTCACCGGAGGTGACGCGCATAAGCTCAATTATAGCTTCGGCGTCGGATAATCCGGGATTGCGCAGCAGACAGGCGGAACCGTTTTTGAGTTGTATTTCTTTATAGTACTTCATAAAAGACCAACCCCCTGATATGTTCCGGCAAACAGCCGGACGGCAGCTTAATTCAAAAAGAAAGCACCGCTGACGCGGCGCTTTCTTTTTGGAGCGGATGAGGGGAGTCGAACCCCCCTCTCAGGCTTGGGAAGCCGGCGTTCTACCGATGAACCACATCCGCAAAACTAAGATTCAATTATATGTCAGCTAAGGAATGATATCACGCGAAAACCTTGCTGTCAAGACCTTTGGCGTCATTACATGGGGGAGCGTCGACAACTGGTTGGAAAAGAATTCCGCCGGCTTATGACCGGCGGAATTCTTTATATCATGTCGGCAATTCAGCCGTTTTGCATTGCGGGATCCTTGCTTTCGGTACGGTTATTGGTAGCTGCCAGAATGTAAAGCGTGGGAAGCAGTATGCCGAACACAAGATTCACTACACTGAAGGATTGTCCGCCAACCGCGCTCAAAATTGTGCCGCCCAGACTCAGGGCAATGGTGACTGCGCCCCAGAGCATGCACAGTCCGGCCTTTTCGTGGTTCTTGCTGTGATTCACGCCTATAACGCCGGAGATCATGGCAATCAAACCGCAGGCAAAGGTAAGGCAGGCAGCGGCAAACAGTGTGCTGGTCTGCGCACCGACTGAAGCCGACGCCGCATTGATAACAGAGGCGATGCCTGTGATGCCGGCGATGATGCCGCCGATTATCATAAGTATGCCTGCACCCTGCATGGTACTCTCACTGTTTACGTTTTTCATGATTTTTCCTCCTCACTTATTTTTCACCGTTATGCGGTAACTTTCTTTTGATTTCACCTGCATTATACACCTATAAATTGCGCTGTAAAGGCCTCTGAAGCAAATTTAACAAAAATTTAACGATAAATAATTGACAATAAAAACGCTGAAAAGTTATAGAAATATCGAATCATTTGAAATAATTCAGAGTAAATCGTTAAAAAAATTCGGTAAATTTTGAAAATTTACCGAATAAATATTTTTTGCGTCACCGGCAGGAGGGAGAGAGCAGCCCGGAGGACAGGAGAGGCAATCAGAGCGAAACGCCCTGTTTCAGCTGCCCTTATAGGAGTATTTTGTCCCGGCAGCCTCCGGCACATCGGTGTAATCCCACTGGTGGTCGGTTTCACGCATAGTGTCGCTGGTTATGTTGAAATATGTATAAGTTATGCTGCCGCTCCAGCCCATGGGGTCGTCCCAGGTGGTGTCCACACAGTACCAGTCGCCGTCCAGCTTCACCATGTTCCAGGCGTGATCTTCCGTTGAATCAAAGGACGCGCCGATGACCAGCCGGTTTTCAATTCCGATAAGGTCCATGAACAGGCCAAAGGTGGTGGCGTAGCCCAGGCAGATGCCCTTTTTATTGATAAGAAAGCCATAGGGCGTGGAGCTGTCGGGACTGGGGCCGGCGGGCGAATACTCGTCCTCGTCGTAGTTTCCCCATTTTATCATCCAGTCGTGAACGGCCAGCTCTTTTTCGTACTCCGACGCACCGCTTTTTATTATCTGGGAAATGGTTTTTCCGCACATATCCAGCACGGCTTTGTCCTTTTGGGAAAGACCGGAGCTGTCCTGTGATTTGTAGGCGTTTATGATAGCGGAGGTGTCGCAGATGGCCATGCTGACCTTGTTGGGCGGATTGAACGCCGTCCAGCCGCTGCTTATTGCGGGCGCTGTGCTGGAGGAGGGCCGCGGGGCAGAGGAAGCGCCGGAATCAAAGCAGGCTTTCACAGCCTGTTCAGCGGCTTGGGAATCGGGGCATATCAGCATGAAAACCCAGTCGCCCCATGAAAAAACAGCGGCGCTTTCCAGCATGGCGGCTTGCTCCGGCGCGTATCCGTAGAAAGCTCCGGCACGCTGGCGGACGTATTCCTTCAAAATATCCTCTGTGCTGCCGGAGCCTGAGGGTCGAATGGCGGCCAGCTCAAAGGCTTTGACGCCCCCGGCAAAGCATACGGCCCCGTCGCCCCAGGTGTTGGCGCCCAGGCCGTATACCTTGGTCATGCGGTCGGAAAAGCCCTCGTCAGCGGCATTGAGGGTGGTCAGAGTAAGCTCATTGGCGCCGGACTGACTTGAAAGCGCGGCGTCCAGCAGCTCCGCGGCGGAGCTTTGGGTACTGGGCGAGCCGCCGCAGGCTGTGAGCATGAGGAGAGCCAGCACAAGAGCCGCCGCAATGAGTTTTTTCTTCAATACACATCCTCCACAGGGCGCTGAACAGCGCTACTTTTTGATGGTTGACATAATATAGTTATACCAAAGATCCAGTCCCTTTTCAGTCAGGTGTACGCCGTCGGCAGCGATGGCGTCGCCGGACCAGATGCTGTTGGTATCCAGCATCTTCACATTTGTAATGTGGTCGGCGTTGAGCTGGGCGACCACGTCTTTGATAAGCGCGTTGACGCGCTGGGAGTCCACGGTGTCGTCGGGGCAGGTGGGGATGGTCTGCATATAGATAGTGGCGTCGGGATTATATTCGAGTATCATATCCATGGCGCGTTTATATTGAGTGGCGGTCACATACTGGCTGGAATTCGAGCCCAGCATGAAGAAGACGGTGCTGTATTTTCCGGGGTTTTTAGCCAGAGCATCGCTGAAGCACAGCCCGGAAAACTCGCTGTTGCAGGATACGCCGTAGCTGTTGTCCTCAGAGGGGGAAAGCACCCAGTAGCGGGAGAGGAAATATTTCACTGTTGTGCTGGGGACGGCCATGTATGAGGCCTGACCCAGCATTTCGTAGGGCTTGAGATAGTTTTCTATGAACTGATATGTTATTGAATCACCGAGGAACAGCGTTCCGGAGCCGAAAGCCCCCTTGGAGGTATAGGCGTCGGACTTGACAGGCTCCGCCACGGTGCGGGTATCCGCGTTGAAAAGCCGCACCACAATGGCGCAGGCCTCGGCCCGGGTCATATTTTCCGCACCGGCGAAGCTCATGTTCTCCTCGCCTGTGAGCACGCCTTTTGCGTAAAGCTGGGCCACGGGCATAAGAAACTGTTTTTCAAGACTGAGGTAGCCGGGAATGTTGGCGGCGGGGTTATTCAAAGGCGCGGCGTCCTCACCCATAACATTGGTCATCAGGTTATATACAGGTACGCAGGCAGTTTCCCGGGTTATGGCCGCGTCAAGGCACACCCGCAGCCCTGTGACGGCTGAGCCGTCGAACACATTCAGTTTGTCAAGGTATTCCCAGTATACATACGACCAGTGGCGGCCTTCAAACTTTTCCGGATCTCCGCCGTTTGCCGCGGCCAGCATTTTCACGAATTCACCGGCGGTTATGTATTTCAGCGGCTGAAAGCTGCCGTCGTCATAGCCGGTGATGTAGCCCTTCTGGGCGGCGGTTTTGACATACGAGGCATACCAGTCACCGTCGGCGACGTCGGTGAAGGAGACAGTCTCGCTTTTTCCGCAGGCGCACAGGGCGAGCAGCATGGTCAGCGCCAACAGCAGCGCGATGGGCTTTTTCATCATTATCACATCCAAATTATCTATTTATAGGCTCATATAATTTACCAGCAAATGCTTAACAAAGCATTAAAATTATACAACACCCGGTCAAATGATGCAAACATTATGTCCCAGCGGGGCAGGCAAAATGAAAATTGCACCCGGAGCGCAATGCGCAAGGGATGCAATCCGGCTTGTATATTGTCACAGAGTATGTTGGTAACCGTGCAGAGAGGTGAAAAATGTATCTCCCAGACGCTAGCCCAGCGAAGCGGGTCGAGTGTAATTATGGAATTGGAAAAATTCAGTCATATCAATGGTTTATAGGCAATCAGCAAGAGGTTTTATCCATTAAATAAGATAACTTGATAAATCTTTCTCATCAGAGTCGTTATAGCGAACAGTTACGGTGATGTCTCCGTATCGCTGCTGCGCACGCTCAAAAATGGCACAGATTTTGTCTACATACTCGGTGAATATATCATTTTGTCCATGCGGAATATTCTCAAATCTGAGCGGGCGAATAATTGTAAAATCATCGCCCTTGTAGGGCATTCCGGTAAGGATGTCCCATAAGGCGCTCAAGTTTTCTCCGAAATCCTCATCCCAATCCATTTTAGTTCGCATCTCTCTAAAAAGTTCCGGAATATATTTGCAGGATGTAAAATCAAGTGTTACAGCAATTCTCTCCTCCATGGTCAACCTCCAATTTGAATTTCATAAAAAGTCAGATAATGGTCGTAGGTGGCAAAAATCAGACCGTCGTTAGAATACAGGATTCGATGCCCGTTGCGGCGTCCTTCATAGTAATTGATGTCTGCTTCATACCAGATGCGTCCGGGAGCAGAAGGCAAGTGACCGTCATCGTTGTCATAAACACCTCTTGTGTACATCTTCCCCGGTGCATATCGCTTAGGCGGTTTTCCGCTTTTCCAGCCAAGTGCGCGCAAATCAGAATCTGAAATATAGTAATCTGGAAGATTGCCATATCGTGTCAGCCAGTAATCCGC
>CAZLIJ010000057.1:0-7837 GCA_964559305.1 uncultured Oscillospiraceae bacterium
TGTACGCCAACGATGTGATAACCGGGAAGGCGGAGGGCGATCTCACCGAGGAGAAGTTTTCCGGCTATATGTATTCCGCCGGAATGCCCGACCCGGATCTTGTTATACGACCCGGCGGGGAACTGCGCATTTCAAACTTCCTTTTGTGGCAGAGCGCCTATGCGGAGTTTTACTTCACCGACGTGCTGTGGCCGGACTTTTCATCAAAGGAACTGGACAAGGCCATAATTGCCTATCAGCCCCGGGACAGACGCTATGGAGGCGTAAAAGACAATGGTTAAAGCAATTTCAATACTGGGCAGCACCGGCTCCATAGGCCGCCAGAGCGTGGCGGCGGCGGAGTTTTTGAAAATACCCGTGGCGGCGCTGACCACCAACAGGAAGACAGACCTTGCGGAGGAACAGGCAAGGCGGCTCAAGCCGAAATTTGCCGTGGCCTTTGACGAAGCCGCCGCCAAGGCTCTTAAAATAGCCCTTGCCGACACGGACATCCGGGTGGGCTCCGGCATGGAGGGGCTGATGGAAGCCGCCGCCATGGCGGAAAGCGACTGCGTGGTGACGGCGGTGTCCGGCGCGGTGGGTCTGCGGCCCACGCTGGCCGCCATAGACCAGAAAAAGCGTATCGCTCTTGCCAACAAGGAAACCCTTGTGTGCGCGGGGAGCATCGTGATGGCCCGGGCAAAGGAAAAGGGCGCGGAGATAGTGCCGGTGGATTCCGAGCACTCCGCCATATTCCAGTGCCTGATGGGCAGGAAGCCAGGAGAGCTGAAAAAGATCCTGCTCACCGGCTCCGGCGGCCCCTTCAGGGGCAAAAGCCGGGCAGAGCTTGAAAATGTGACACCAGAGCAGGCCGTGAAGCATCCAAACTGGCACATGGGCGCGAAAATATCCGTGGACAGCGCCACCATGATGAACAAGGGGCTTGAATTCATTGAGGCCATGCACCTTTTCGGCGTGACGCCGGACGACATACAGGTGGTGGTGCACCCCCAGAGCATGGTGCACTCAATGGTGGAGCTTATTGACGGCACGGTAATTGCCCAGCTGGGCGTGGCGGACATGGGCCTGCCCATACAGCTGGCGCTGACATACCCTGAGCGCTGCCCTTCCATGTTCGAGCATCTTGATTTCTATAAAATGAAAGATCTGACCTTTGAGGCGCCGGACTATGAAAAGACCCCCTGCCTGAAGCTGGCCATGGACTGCGCCCGCTCCGGCGGCACCGCGCCTGCGGTGATGTCCGCTGCCAACGAAGCCGCCGTGGGGCTGTTTCTTAACCACGCTTTGGGGTATAATCAGATATACGACTGTGCTTTTGGCGCGGTAGAGAGCATAAAAATAGTTCAGCGGCCTGATCTTGACGATATTCTGGCCGCCGACGCTGCCGCCCGAAAATATGTTATGGAGCATTTTGCCTGATGTATATTGTCATTGGTATCCTGATGTTCGGCGTCCTCATCGCCATACACGAATTTGGCCATTTTTCCGCGGCCAAGGCCTGCGGCGTCAAGGTCAACGAATTTGCCATCGGCATGGGCCCCACCCTTTTGAAAAAGCAGAAGGGCGAGACCCAGTACTCGCTGCGCCTTTTCCCCATCGGCGGCTTCTGCGCCATGGAGGGAGAGGAGGAGGACTCCGGCGACCCCAGAGCGTTCATGAACAAAAACCCCCTGCAAAAGCTGGTGATTCTTGTGGCCGGCTCCTTTATGAACTATTTTCTGGGCGTTATTCTTCTTATGATAGTGTTCTCCTCGGCTGCGGGCTTTGTCCAGCCGGTGATCGCCGGATTTATGGACGGCTGCCCCTATCAGGGGGAGAGCGCTTTGCAGACCGGCGACCGCTTTGTCAGCATAGACGGGAAAAAAATACACTTTTCCAGCGATATCACCGACTATCTGGGAGCGGGCGGAGAGCATGACATAGTTTTGAAGCGTGACGGTCAAAAGGTCACGCTCAGCGATTTCACCATGGAAAAAAAGACCTATGAGGGGCAGGACAGTGTCCGCTACGGCCTTTATTTCCAGCAGGAAAAGAACAATCTCTGGACCAACTTTAAGTATTCCATGGGCTGGTCGGTGCAGTTTGTGCGCATGGTGTGGGACGGCCTTACTCAGCTTGTCTCCGGCGCTGTGGGCATCAAGGATATGACGGGGCCTGTGGGCATTGTGGGCATGATAACCGATGTGGGGGAGAATTCCGCCACAAAGACCGACGCGGCGCTGAATATCCTCTATTTCTGCGCCTTCATCGCGGTGAACCTTGCCGTGATGAATATGCTGCCCATACCCGCGCTGGACGGGGGGCGGATATTCCTTCTGGCGGTGACGCTTGTTATCCAGGCTGTCAGCCGCAGGAAAGTAAACCCCAAATACGAAGCCTATATAAACGCCGCCGGCATGATAGCCCTTTTCGGGCTTATGGCCGTGGTGATGTACAACGATATTGCAAAACTGATTACGGGATGAAACGATGACAACAAGAGAAAACACAAAAAGACTATATGTGGGCAATGTGGCGGTGGGCGGCGGCGCGCAGGTGACGGTGCAATCCATGTGCAACACCAAAACCGCCGACCCCCATTCCACCCTTGCCCAGATTCGGGACTTTGCCGCTCTGGGCTGCGATATAGTCCGCCTTGCCGTGCCCGATATGGCCGCGGCGGCGGCCATATCCGAAATAAAGGAAAGCTCGCCCCTGCCCATAGTGGCGGACATACATTTTGACTATAAGCTGGCGCTGGAGTGCGCCGCCCGGGGAGTGGACGCCATACGGATAAACCCCGGCAATATCGGCGGGGAGGAAAACGTGAAAGCCGTGGCGGCGGTGTGCAGGCAAAAAAACATACCCATCCGCATCGGCGTCAACGGCGGCAGTCTTGAAAAGCGCCTGCTGGAAAAATACGGCCACCCCACGCCGGAAGCGCTGGTGGAGAGCGCACAGTACCATATCGCCCTGCTGAATAAATATGATTTTGACGACATATGCCTTTCTTTGAAGTCCTCCTCCGTGCCTCTCACCGTTGCGGCGTACCGGCTGGCGGCGGAGACTTTTTCATACCCCCTGCATCTGGGCGTCACTGAAACGGGGACGCTTTTCAACGGCTCCATCCAGTCCGCCGTTGGCATAGGCACCCTCTTGAACGAAGGCATTGGCGACACCATCCGGGTATCCCTCACCGCCGACCCCCGGGAGGAGGTCAAGACCGGTGGGGCAATACTGCGCGCCTGCGGTCTTAAAAAGGGCGGAGTGCGCTTTATTTCCTGCCCCACCTGCGGCAGAACGGAGATAGACCTTATCTCCCTCGCCAAAGAGGTGGAGGAAAAGCTGTCTAACATCAGCGCCGATATAACCGTGGCCGTGATGGGCTGCGTGGTCAACGGCCCCGGGGAGGCCCGGGAGGCCGACTACGGCATCGCCGGGGGCAAAAACTGCGGCCTTATCTTCAAAAAAGGCGCCGCCGTGGGCACCTATCCCTATGACCAGCTTTGCCCCAGACTGCTGGAGCTTATCGAAAGGGAGGTTGAAACGTGAACGAAAATACCTCCTTTCTCATGATGTTTCCGGGCTGCGCTGTGGATACCGAAATGTGCGGCGGTCTGGATAGAGCCTATGTCACCGACTGCGCCGTTGATCTTGATGAGCGCACCATGACCATAGCCGCTTATTTCACAAAAATGCCCGCCCCGGCGGAGCTGTCCGCCCTGTGCGGCAGGCTGAAAAGCGATTATAGTTTACATAATGTTGAAATTAAGGCCGATTTCCCCAAGCCCAAGCCCATAGTACCGCCCCGCAGCGAGTCCGCCGGCAGCGGCGCGCCCACAGGGGAGGTGCTGATGGGCCGGAGCATAAAGGGCAAACTGACCCCCATGGGGGATCTGACGCTGGAATCGGGAAACGTCACCGTGGAGGGGGACATTTTTGCTTCCACCTCCCGCACTTTGCAAAAGCGGGGGGGCGCGGTGCTGTGCTTCGACATGACCGACCTGACCGGCTCCATAAGAGTGTCCAAATACCTCAGGGCTGAGGATGATCAGAGCATAATAGGAAAGCTGGACGTGGGAGACCATATCATTGTTCAGGGCGCTGTGACATACAGCCGCTATGACGAGGACATGGTGCTGGAGCCCAGAAATATAATGAAGGGCAAAAAACACATCCGTACCGACGATGCGCCTGTTAAGCGGGTGGAGCTGCATATGCACACCCGCTTCTCCGCGCTGGACGCGCTGACAGAGCCCAAGGATATCGTCAAGCGGGCGGCCTACTGGGGGATGCCGGCCATCGCGGTGACAGATCACGGCGTGGTGCAGGCCTTCCCGGATATGTGGATGGCCGGCAAAAAGTACGGCGTGAAGATCATATACGGCTGCGAGTGCTATTTTGTCAACGACATGGACGGCAACAAGGCCGTCCACGGCAAGTGCGCCCTGCCGCTGGAGAGCGAATTTGTGGCCTTTGATATAGAGACCACGGGCCTTAACGCGGTGAACGACCGCATGACGGAGATAGGCGCCGTGATCTTTTCCGGCGGGAGCGTAAAAGAGGAGTTCAACACCTTTGTGGACCCGGGTATGCACATTCCCGACGATATAACCAATCTCACCGGCATACGGGACAGGGACGTGCAGGGGGCGCCTTCCGAAAAGGAGGCCATGGAAAAATTCCTGGCCTTTGTGGGCACAAGACCCATAATCGCCCACAATGCCGACTTCGATACCGGCTTTATGGCCGCCGCCTGCCGGCGCTCGGGCATGAAGTTTTCCCCGGTATACATGGATACGCTGGCGCTTGCCCAGGCCCTGCTGCCGGAGCTGAAGCGCTTCAAGCTGGACATAGTTTCAAACCATCTCAACCTGCCCAAATTCAATCACCACCGGGCTTCCGACGACGCCATGGTGGTGGCCCGGATGATGGACAAGTTCATTCCCATGCTAAAAGCCCAGGGCGCCAGAACTGTGGACGATGTGGAGAGTGTGTATCACCGGCTCAAGCGCACGGACATTGCCCGCTCCCGGCACATGATACTGTTGGTGAAAAACCGCACGGGACTTAAAAATCTATATGAGATGGTGTCACAGTCGTATCTGAAATACTTTTACAAGACCCCAACCATTCCCAAAAGCCTGCTCATCCAGCACAGGGAGGGCATAATCGTGGGCTCTGCCTGCGGTATGGGCGAGCTTTACGGCGCGGTGATGCGTGGTGAGAGCGACGAGGCGCTGAAAAAGATCGCGTCATTTTACGATTATCTGGAGATACAGCCCCTTTGCAACAACGGCTTTCTCGTGGATAACGGCACGGTGAAGGACATCACTGTTTTGCAGGATTATAACCGCCGGATACTGGACGTTGGCCGGGCGCTTGATAAGCCGGTCATCGCCGGCAGCGACATTCATTTTCTCGACCCCGAGGACGAGCAGTACCGCCGGGTGCTGCAGGCAGCCAAGCAGTTCAACGACGCCGACCGCAGCTGCCCGCTCTTTTTCCGCACCACAGATGAGATGCTCAGGGAATTCGACTATCTGGATCATGAGACCGCAGAGCAGGTGGTCATCACAAATCCCCGCATGATCGCCGACAGCGTGGAGGACATCGAGCTTCTGCCCAAGGATCTCTACCCGCCCAAAATAGAAAACTCCGCGGAAATACTGAAAAAACTGGTCTACGACAAGATGCACGACATCTACGGCCAGACCCCGCCGGAGATCGTCCAGACCCGGGTGGATACGGAGCTTAACACAATTCTGGGCCACCACTACGATGTTATATACATGTCCGCCCAGAAGTTGGTGCAGAATTCACTGGAGCACGGCTATCTTGTGGGTTCCAGAGGCAGCGTGGGCTCGTCCATCGTGGCCTATATGTCCGGCATAACGGAGGTCAACTCCCTGCCGCCCCATTATATCTGCCCAAAATGCCGGCACGCCGAGTTCATCACCGACGCAAGCTGGGGCTGCGGCGCGGATATGCCGGACAAAAACTGCCCGGACTGCGGCGAAAAAATGCGCAAGGACGGCTTCGACATACCGTTTGAGACCTTTCTGGGCTTCCCGGGAAATGAAAAGACCCCGGATATCGACCTTAACTTCTCCGGTGAATATCAGGCCAAGGCCCACAAATATACCGAGGAGCTTTTCGGCGCGGACCATGTGTTCAGAGCCGGAACCATCGGCACTCTGGCGGAAAAGACCGCCTACGGCTATGTGAAAAAATATCTTGAAGAGCGGAACATGACCGTGACAAAGGCGGAGGAGAACCGTCTGGCACAGGGGCTTGTGGGTGTGAAGCGCACCACCGGCCAGCACCCCGGCGGCCTTGTGGTGGTGCCGCAGGACAAGGACGTGACGGATTTCTGCCCGGTGCAGCACCCGGCGGACGATCCCGACAGCGACATTATCACAACGCATTTTGAATATCACTGCATGGAGTCCAACCTTTTGAAGCTGGACGAACTGGGTCACGATGACCCCACCATGATAAAAATGCTGGAGGACGCCACCGGCGTCAATGCCCGGGAAATACCCCTGGACGATGAGGGCACCATGAGCATATTCACCTCGCCCAAGGTGCTGGGAGTGCCGGAGGACGACCCCATAATCGGCCACACCGGCACCATCGGCATACCGGAATTCGGCACGGGCTTCACCCGCCAGATGCTGGTGGACACCCAGCCCACCCGCTTTGACACCTTGGTGCGCCTTTCCGGCTTTTCCCACGGCACGGACGTGTGGAACGGCAACATACACGATCTGGTTGTAAACAAAATCGCCGACGTCAACCAGTGCGTGGGCTGCCGGGACGATATCATGCTGTACCTTATGGAAAAGGGCATGGCCGGCAAGCTTGCCTTCAAGACCATGGAGGCCGTGCGTAAGGGCAAGGTGAAAAAAAGCGGCGCCTTCCCGGACGACGCCGAGGAGCAGATGAAATCTCTGGGGGTGCCGGACTGGTATATCGAGTCCTGCCGCAAGATAGCCTATCTTTTCCCCAAGGCTCACGCGGTGGCGTATGTTATGATGGCCTTCCGCATAGCCTATTTCAAGGTGCACTGGCCCCTGGCCTTTTATTCCGCGTATTTCTATCGACGCAGCCAGAAGGACGGCTTTGACGCCCAGCTGATGACCGCAGGCGCGGACACAGTGCGCCGCAAAATAAACGAATTCAAAAAGCGCCCGGATCTCACCGCCAAGGAGGAGGATCTGGAGGTCACGCTGGAGGCTGTGTACGAATTTTATCTGAGGGGCTTCGATTTTGCCCCCATAGACCTTTATAAATCCGACGCGGCCAGATTTATAATCGAGGACGACACACATCTGCGCCCGCCCTTTGTGTCCATTTCGGGTCTGGGCGAAACGGCGGCAGAGGATCTGATGCGCTGCCGGGACAGCGGAAAGCAGTTCATATCCATTGAGGAGCTCAGTCTGGACTGCCCCAAGGTCAGCCAGACCCATCTGGAGATACTAAAACTGATGGGCGCTCTGGGCAATCTGCCCGAGAGCAGTCAGACCACGTTATTCGATATGTAAATACAACAGGAAAACAGGAGAGAAAAATGCAGGACAACAAACTTAACAGACTGACCCGCGCGGCAATTCTTGCGGCGCTGGTGTGTATAGCCACAATTGTTATCCCCATCCCACTGCCCGGCGGCGGCTATGCCAACGCCGGCGATATCGTGCTTCTGGTGGCGGCCTATATTCTGGGCCCCGGCCTTGGCGCCGCGGCAGCCGGTATCGGCTCCGGCGTGGCCGACCTGATTCTGGGCTACTCGGCCTACGCTCCGGGCACCTTTGTCATCAAGGCGGTAATGTCCCTGATAGCCGGAGCCCTGCTGCTC
>CAZLIJ010000057.1:7847-8129 GCA_964559305.1 uncultured Oscillospiraceae bacterium
CGGCTGACGCCGCCGCGGCGGGAGCGCTTTATATGCTGCTGGGCAAAAAGATCAAATCCATCCCCGCCATGCTGGTGGCCGGTCTGGCCGGTGAAATAGTCATGGTGGCCGGTTATTTCGGCTACGAAACGCTTATAATGGGTAATGCCGCGGCTGCCGCCGTGGGAGCTGTGCCCAATATGCTTCAGGGCGCGGCGGGCATTGTGGGCTCTACCGTGCTGCTGCCGATAGTCAAAAAAGCCTACGACGGCATGAAAAAGCAGGGCGAGGTCAGATAAGACC
>CAZLIJ010000058.1:0-7954 GCA_964559305.1 uncultured Oscillospiraceae bacterium
ACTTTCTGATTCTGATGAAGAATTTCAGCGTAAGGAGTTGTTACGCCTAAAAAAGCTGCAAGGAATCAGTGACAGTGAGTTCTATCATTACGACACCCCACTGACGGTACAGCATGAAACTGAAGCATTGCAGGCTGCGGGTTTTTCAGAAATTGATATTTTAAATCATTGGGGAGCTACTTATACACTTAAAGCTGAGAAATGAGCATCTGTTAAAATAGGCAAGATTATGAGCATAATCCGCACTGCCGTGACCGCTCGAATTACCCCCAACCCTAGCTCACATCTGCAACCACCATCTCCTCCACAGGCTCTTGAGTGTGACAGCGCTCAAGAGCCTGTCTTTTTTTCACATGGTTTTCGCCGCCTTCCGTCCTGCTCGGCGGGGGCGAGAAGTGCCGAGATACGCCTCCGTTTTGCTGCTTACAAAAAAATCACCCGTCCGCATATGCGGACGGGTGATTCCATTCCATACTGCAAGATTTTTGCTTAGTGCAGCTTAGAAGCTGGTGAGATAGCGGTGAAGCATCACGCTGACCTCAGCGCGGCTGCCGTTTGCGGTGGGCAGAAGCCTGCCGCCGTTACCGGTGATTATGCCGCCGGCAACAGCCCAGCCCATGGCGGACTGTGCGTAGCTTGCCACGTTGGAAGCGTCGGGGTAAGCGGAGATATAGCCGGCGTAGCCGGAGGGCTGACCCGCGTAACGCCAGAGCATGGAAGCTATATCCTGACGGGAAACCGCAGAGTTGGGGCTGAAGGTGGTTTTGCTGGTGCCGGTGACAATGCCCTTGTTATATGCCCACACCACAGCGTTGCGGTACCAGTTAGAGGAAGAATTGCTCACATCGGTGAAGGGATTGGCAAGGCCTGTGAAGGACGGGCTGCCGGCCATGCGGTAGATGATAGTGACCAGCATTGCGCGGGTCATGGTGCCGTTGGGATTGAACTTGCCGCTGCCAACGCCGTCCATCAGGCCCCAGGTGCTGACGTAATCAACGGAGCCCACGGCCCAGGCCGCGTTCACGTCGCTGAACTTAAGAGCGGTGGCACGGGTGGCCATGTTCATGGTCAGGGTGCCCGAAACGGTCTTGCCCGCCTTGGTGACCGCGGTGTAGCCCACGGAGACGGCGGCCACCTGACCGGCCTTGGAGATAAAGGTGACTTTATTCAGCGGCAGAGCGCCGGTGACGGCGGTGCTGGCATAGAATTTCTGAGCGGTGGTGACGGCGGTGCCGGTGCCGTTTGCGTAGTTATAGAAGAGCTTGCCGCCGGTGGAAACGCCGGTGAACTGCACATAGCTGATGGGGTCGCTGGCGGAGGGGGCGGTGAAATCGCCGGAGCTGAAGCCGTGACCCTCTGCATAGCAGGTGATGGCGGCGGTGGAAACGCCGTAAACAAACTTTACGGTGCCCACATACTGCATTTCTCCGTTGCCGTTATACAGGGCGTACACGGCAGTATCGGTGCCTGAGGTGTATTTGCCGGGCACATAGGTGACGTCGTTGAGGTTGTTGTAGCTTGTGCCTGTGTAATTCACCCGGAAGGTCTGGGCGGTGTTGACCAGATATCCGGAAGTGGTCTTGCCGGCATAGTACAGGGTGCCGTTAGAGGGAAGGCTGATAAATTTCACCGTAAGTTTGGGAGAGGTGGTGGTAGTCTTTGTTGCAGCGGAATAGACAGAGGAGAAATCGCTCTCATAAAGGCTGGCGTTTATGCCGTAAGCCACATTGTAGCTTATATCGGTAACCTCGGCCTTGTTCACGCAGAAGAACACGGTGCCGGTTTTGGCGTTTGTTCCGTTTTTGCCGTAGGCGGTAAAGCTGACGGGGTAGCAGCCAACGGCGGTTCCGGCGGTGTATTTCACACTGCTGAGCAGCTTGCTGTTGGTTGCGGCAAAGCCGGAAACAAAGTAAGAGGTGGAGCTGTTGACTGTGCTTGTGCCGGATTTAAGGCTGCCCGAAGACGGGTAGGAGTTGAAGACCACATAGTAAAGATCAGGGACATAGGTGCTGGTGAACTGACTCTGATACCAGGAGGCAAAATCATTGTCGGTCAGAGTGACAGAGCCGCTGGTCTTGAGATTGTAGTATACGCTTATGTCGCCGGCGGCAACTTCCTTTACCACAAAGCTGATGGTGCCGGACGCGATTGCGGTATTGCTGCTGTTATAAGCGGTGTAGCCGATGGAATAGGTGCCGGCCACGGTACCGGGCGTGAAGGAAGAATCGGCTATATTTTTGTAGAAGATTCCGGCGTTCAGATAATACAGGGTACCGTCGGTTTTGCCGGAGAAAGTGCCGCAGTTCGTGCCCGTGGCGTTGGCGCTGTATGTGATGTAGTAGAGATTGGGAATGCTGTTGGTGAGCTGAGTCTGTATGGAGGTGGTGGTATAACCGTTGGTGCCGTCCATGTTGATAGCGTCTCCGCCTACCATAAAAGTGGCATAGGCGTTCACCGAGGACTGGGTAACGGTGACAGTGCAGGAAGCGGTTTTGCTGCCGTCTGCCGTTGTGGCGGTAATAGTTGCCGTGCTGGCCTTAACGCCGGTGACAACGCCGGTGCTGGCGTTGACAGCAGCCACTGCGGAGTTGCTTGTAGTCCAGGTGACGGTTTTATTGGTAGCGTTGCTGGGAGCTACGGTGGCGGTCAGCTGGGTCGTGGAGCCCACGCCCACGCTGACGCTGGCGGGAGTAACGGTCACGCCGGTGACGTTGGTGGCGGCTGTGACGGTAACCGTGCATTCGTTGCTCTTGACGCCGTCAACGGTGCAGGTTATTTTGGCTGTGCCTTCTTTTTCGCCCGTTACAACGCCCTTATCGTTGACAGAGGCAACTGCTGCATCGGTGGAAGTCCAGGTTCCGCTGCCGGCAACAGCGCCGGAGGGATTGGTGACAGTGGTGCGGGAAAGAGTAATGCTGCTGCCCTTTGCCACAGTTGCGGTTGTGGGAATGGTCGCGCTGCTGACACTGTAAACAGTGACGTTGACAATGCTGTTTGCTCCGCTGGCAGCCGTTGCGGTTATGGTGGAGGTGCCTTCACTGACGCCCTGAACAGTTATTGCCTGAGCTTTTTCAGTGGAAACGGTAGCGATGGAGGCACTGCTGGTGGTCCACGCGGCCTTAGCTGCCTCTCCAGTGGCGGCGTCGCCGGACTCCAGAACATTTTTCGCATTGAGCGTAACGGCGTTGCCCTTAGCAAGATAAAGCGTGGTGTTGGAAACACTCTTTCCGGCGGAGTCGCTGATCACAACGCTTTTAACATTGTTGGCGTTGACGATAACGGTAAAGCTTCCTTTGGCCATAACAGTGGAGCCGTCTTTGACTTCCGCGGTCACGGTGCTGCCGGAAGATACAACGTTTCCGGTGACGGTGGCGGTCAGCTTGCCGTCGTTGCCAACGGTGCCGGTACCGCTGACAATTACACTGGCGTCGGGGGCTGTCCAGGTAACGGATTTGCCAACATAATTTGTATAGTTGTTCAGGTTGGCTGTTACGGCAGCGGATTTGCCGACATAAACCGTATAAGTGCTGGGATTGAAAGTGATGGTCTCCGGCTCTGCCGCCAGAGCGGTGACGCCCAGAGAGAACACCAGAGCGATGACGAGAACCAGGGACAGAGTTCGCTTAGTCATTTTCTTCATTAAAAATACACCTCACAATTATTTTATCAACTGAATTACTGAGTCTTCCTCATTTCCCAAATCATGCACATTATAACATACCGTTTCGTCAAAACATAGGGTCAATTGCTGCGGTTCTCTTAATTTTTGTTAAGACACAGCTCCCGCATATGTTTTACTTTGATATGACGGGTCGATGTGGTATAATGTTCCTGCTTTAATAACATAAGGAGGCACGATAATGAAAAAAATCGTTTCACTGCTGCTGGCTGTCGTGCTGTCCGTTTCCGTGCTGTGCGCGGGAGCCTGGGCGGCGGATCTGGCCAATTTCAAGTATACGGATACTTATAAGGACGGCATGTTTACCGATGTTAAAACCACGGACTGGTATGCCGAAAATGTAAAAGCTGTGGTGAATCTGGGTCTTATGAAGGGCCAGTCGGCTGATAAATTCGCCCCCCGGGGCAATGTCACCTGGGCTGAGGCCGTGACCATGGCCGCCCGCATCCACAGCATATATGTTGGCGACGGAGAGAGCTTTGCGCAAAGCTCCCCCTGGTATAAGGTCTATGCCGACTATGCCGTGAAAAACGGCATTATCAAGACCCAGCCCGCCGACTATTCCGCCGCCGTCACCCGGGGCGATTTTGCCGTGCTGCTGTACGCGGCTGTGGGGGACGAGGGGCTGCGTGTGAAAAACAGCGTGACCGACGGATATATTCCCGACGTGAAGGGCACGGAGACCTATGGCCCGGCGGTATACAGGCTGTACCGCGCCGGCGTGCTCACCGGGGACGAAAAACACCGCTTCAACGCGGATAAGACCATCACCCGGGCGGAATCCGCCGCCATTGTAAGCCGCGTGGCGGACGAGAGCCTGCGTCTTAGCGTTACGCTGGACGCATCCACCGCGCCGGGAGATAACACCAATCCGGGCACCACAGTCGATAAGAGCTCCGCCGCCGAGCTTATCACAAAGGCCCGCCAGGCTCTGGCCCTGGCCCAGCAGAGCTACACTGCGGCTGCAAAGCTTTACGCGACCAGCGATAGTAGCTTCAGCACGGCGCTGGCTCAGGCTTACAATTACGCTCAGGCCGCCGCCGGCTATTCCCAGCAGGCCGCCGGAGCCATCCAGGCCGCTTCCGGCAAAACTCAGGCCTACACCCAGACTTACTACGCCTATCAGGGCTGCCTTGACGCCTCACTTAACATTCAGGCTGTGGCCAAGGCTCCCGCCACCGCCAACTGGAACGCGGCCTCGTCCGAAATGGCCGCCGCTGCCGAGCTTCTCAGCAAGGCCTACAACTCTGTTGCCGCGTGAAAACCCGTTGCTCTGATTTTTGATATCTGCTACAATAAAGCTGTCCTGTTCAGGACAGCTTTATTTGCAATTTTGCTTATCCACCGAAACAGCGGGGAAGGGATGACAATATATGCTTAGATTATTTTCCGGACGGGCCGGCGCGGGCAAGACCGGCGCGGTGATGGAGGAGATACGCGCCGCCGTGGCCGAAAAAAAGCCGGGGCGGATACTTATAGTGCCCGAGCAGTACAGCCACGAGGCGGAGCGGGAGCTTTGCCGGGTCTGCGGCAACGCCATGCCCCTTTACGCCGAGGTGCTGAGCTTCTCCGCCATGGCCAGAAAATACCTCCCCGCCGCGGGAAGCTCTGCGCCCATGCTTGATAAGGGCGGGCGGCTTTTGTGTATGGCGCTGGCGCTGGACGCGCTGGCTCCCAGACTGAAGATATACGGCGCGGCGCGGCGAAAGCCGGAGCTGCAGACCCTGCTGCTGAGCGAGGTGGACGAGCTTAAAACCGCCTGCGTATCCCCGGAGGAGCTGATGAGCGCGGCAGCGGAGTGCGGCGGCGGTCTGGGCGACAAGCTGGAGGATATCGCCCTTGTGGCGGGGGCTTACGACGCCGTTGTGGCCAACGGCAGGGCTGACCCCGCCGACGCGCTTACAAAGCTGGCGGAGCTTATAGACAAGGGCGCGGCGGAAAAGCATCTGCACATTTACATAGACGGATTTATAGATTTTACCGCTCAGGAGCGCCGGGTCATAGAGGCGCTTATGCGCTCCGGCGCGGAGCTGACGGTGTGCCTGACCACCGGCGACGCCGACGGCGAAGCTTTCGCTCTCAGCCGCATAGCCGCCCGACGGCTTTCTCAGGCGGCCAAGGAGCAGGGCATTGAGGTGCGGGAGGAGATATTCCCCGCGGCTCAGGGCAAGAACCCCGCGCTGGAATTTTTTGAAGACAATATGTTCAGCTATACCTCTGCAAAGTTTTCCGGCGGAGAGGGCGCGGTGGAGCTTTACAGCGCGCCGGGGCCGGTGGCCGAATGCCAGCTGGCGGCGGCAAAGTGCGCTTCCCTTGTCCGGGACGGCGGCTGCCGCTGGCGGGATATCGCCGTGGCCGCCCGGGGATTTGAGGATTACCGCCCGGCGCTGGAAAGCGTGTTCGCCCATTACGGCGTGCCCCTTTTCGTGGCCCGGAAAGCGGATATGCTGTCAAAACCCCTGCCCGCGCTTATCGCCCAGGCCTATGAGATCGTCACCGGCGGCTGGGAGGCGGACGATGTGTCCGCCTATCTGCGCACCGGCCTTGCGGGGCTTTCGCCGGAGGAGAGCGACGAGCTGGAAAACTATGTTTTCCTGTGGCGGCTGCGGGGCGGAGCGTGGTATTCAGACGCTGACTGGCGGCAGCATCCCGGCGGCTACGGGCAGGAATACGACGACGAAACGGAAGAAACCCTTGCCCGGATAAATTCCCTGCGCCGCCGGGTGGCCGGGCCGCTGAAGGCCTTTGCCGACGCCGCCTTTCGCGCACAGAGCGCCGGGGCTCAGGCCCAAGCGCTGTGGGGACTTTTTCAGGCGCTCTCCCTGCCGGAGCGGCTGTCCCAAAAGGCCGGTGAGCTGAGAAGTTCCGGCAGGGAAACGCTGGCGGCGGAGTACAGCCAGCTGTGGGAGCTGGCGGTGTCCGCGCTGGAGCAGACCGCCGCCGTGCTGGGCGACACCCAGATGGACGCGGAAGCCTTCGGGCGGCTCTATACACTGGTGCTGTCCAAATACGACGTGGGGGTGATACCCGTGTCGCTGGACAGGGTGTCCGCCGGTGATTTTGACCGTATGCGCCGAAGAAATATAAAGCACCTAATCGTCATCGGCGCTTCCGATGACCGCCTGCCCGCCCCGACGGAGCAAAGCGGGGTCTTTTCCGAGGACGAGCGCAGGATACTGCTGGAAAAGGGCCTTGATCTGGGCGGGGCGGGGGACGACGGCTTGTGGCGGGAGTTTTCGCTTATATACAACACCCTGACCCTGCCAAAAGAGACGCTGACCATGTGCTTTTCCTCCGCCTGCGACGGGGAGGAAAAGCGACCCGGATTTGTTATGAACAGAGCCGCGGCGCTTTTTGGTCTTGAAATAAAAGCCGCGGACATGGCGGACATAAAAATGAACGCGCCGGGGCCCGCCATGGAGCTGGCCGCCCTGGGCCTGCGCAGCGCAAGCCCGGCGGAAACGGCCTGCGCGGCCTATTTTGCCCGGTGCATACCCCAGAGAATGGATAAGCTGAAAAACGCCGCGGAAATAAGCCGTGGCAAGCTGTCGGAAAGAGCCGTGCGGGCGCTGTACGGCGAAAAGCTGCGGCTTTCCGCCTCCCGGATAGACAAATTCGCCTCCTGCCGCTTTGCCTACTTCATCCAGTACGGGCTGAAGGCAAAGCCCCGTCAGCCCGCGGGCTTCACCCCGCCGGAGATAGGCACCTTCATGCACTACGTTTTGCAGCACACCGCCGCGGACGTGATGGCGGCGGGGGGATTTGCAAAGGTCACTGACCGTCAGCTGGACGCCGTGACGGAAAAATACATCGCGGAATACGTTCACCGGGAGCTGAACGATTTCAACGAGAAGACCGGCAGATTCAGGTATCTTTTTACCCGCCTTTCAAAGGATGTGCGCCGGATAGTGGCGGATATGGCCGGAGAGCTTCGGATTTCGGATTTTCAGCCTCTGGACTTTGAGCTGGACTTCGGCTCCGACCCACGCATTCCGCCCATGGAGCTGGGCGGGGGCGAGGAGAGCCTGACCCTGACAGGCATTGCCGACAGAGTGGACGGCTGGGTCCACGACGGAAAGCTGTATTTAAGAGTGGTGGACTATAAGACCGGGCGGAAAAAATTTGAGCTTTCGGATGTGTGGTACGGCATGGGGCTTCAAATGCTGCTGTACCTCTTTACCCTGCAAAAAAACGGCAAGACCCTTTATGGCCGGGAGATAGTCCCGGCGGGGGTGCTGTATGTTCCGGCCCGGGACGTGCTGCTGTCAGCCGGAG
>CAZLIJ010000059.1:0-2692 GCA_964559305.1 uncultured Oscillospiraceae bacterium
CCATTTCGGCACTTTCAAGAATAGCGGTTATCTGGGGCACGCCTATGCCGGACACCACGCGGGTGGTGCATATGGAGCCGGGGCCGATGCCCACCTTGACACAGTCCGCGCCGGCCTTGATAAGAGCTTCGGTTCCGGCGGCGGTGGCCACGTTGCCTGCGATGAGCTGAACCTGGGGGAATTTATTTTTGACCTTGTCGACGCAGCCCATGATGTTGGCGGAATGGCCGTGGGCAGAGTCGAGAACAAAAGCGTCCACCCCCACGGAAACAAGGGCGGCGGCTCTGTCAAGTATATCCCCCGTCACGCCCAGAGCGGCGGCGCACAGCAGCCGTCCGCCGGCGTCCTTGGCGGAGTTGGGGTATTTGAGGACCTTTTCGATATCCTTTATGGTGATAAGTCCCTTGAGCTTATAGTCCTTGTCCACTATGGGCAGCTTTTCGATCTTGTTTTTTCTGAGGATAGCCTTGGCTTCATCGAGGGTGGTTCCGACAAGGCCGGTGATAAGGCCGTCTTTGGTCATGACTTCGTCTATCTTGCGGCTGAGATCCTCTTCAAATTTCATATCCCGGTTGGTGATGATGCCGATAAGCCTGCCGTTCTCGTCCACAATGGGCACGCCGGAGATGCGGAATTTGGCCATAAGCGCGTCGGCGTCCGCCAGTGTGTGACCGGCGGTGAGGGAGAAGGGATTGGTGATAACGCCGTTTTCAGAGCGCTTGACCATATCCACCTGCTCCGCCTGAGCGTCAATGGACATATTCTTGTGAATGACACCCATGCCGCCCTCCCGGGCCACGGCGATTGCCATGCGGTATTCGGTGACAGTGTCCATGGCGGCGCTCATCACCGGGATATTCAGCGTGATCTTGTCCGTCAGCTTTGTGGTCAGCGATACGTCCGCCGGCAGCACGTCGCTTTCCGCCGGCACCAGCAGCACGTCGTCAAAGGTCAGGCCCTCGCCGACAAATCTGTCCGAGTATTTTTTCTCATTTGCCATATGAAACCACCCCTATTATCAGATTTTAAATATTTAGCACAATTTTAACAGAATCGAGCCGCAAGTCAACACAAAATAAGACACAAAATTTCACCTTCCCATGCTGCGTGCATAGTAAAAAATGTACTGCTGGGCAAGTCCCGCGTACTTTCCGAACACCCCCGGGTCGAAATCCGGCGGGAAATTCTCCTTCAGCGCCCGCTTCATCCACACGTCCACGGGGAAGGCCTCGGTGTGACCAAGTCCGAACAGGTTGGCGCAGTCGGCCACCTTTGTGCCCACGCCGTAAAGGTTTTTCAGCGCCTTGAGCGACGCTGTGCAGTCGGTTTGAGCCAGCGTGTCAAGGTCAAGCTCCCCCTCCGCCACCGCCCGTGCGGCTGCGATAATATAATCCACCCTGTAACCGCAGCGCAGCGGAGCAAGCTCCTCCGGCGAAAGCGCTGCCAGCCTTTCGGCAGTGGGAAAGGTATAATACTCCTGCCCTTCAAATGACCGGCACTCTCCAAAGCTTTCGCACAGCCGCTCAACTATGCCCTTTATTCTGGGTATGTTGTTGCACTGGGAGATGATGAACGAGCACAGCGCCTCCCATCTGTCCTGCCGGAGTATGCGTATGCCCGCGCCGAAGGAAACGCAGGCGTCCATATATGTACTTATACCCAGAAATCCACGGCTTATTGCGCCGTAGTCGGTGACGAGATCAAAATATTTCTGCCAGTCCCCGCCGTCGGAGGCGATATACACGCTCTCCCCGTCTTTCCACACTCTGGCGGCGGCGCCCATGGCCACGCCCCGATATACGCCCTTTTCATCCGCGTTCCAGCGGAAGCACTGGCCGCACTCAAAGGTCTTTTCAATGTCAAGCTCGCCGGTTCCGGCCAGCCGGATAATACTTTCTGTCATTTTTCCATCCGTTTCGCTTTTTTGTCCATTATAGACTTCGGTACGGGCTTTGACAAGAATATTGCGTTTGGAGCCGGAATATGAGATAATTCCAGTGCAACAAACTTACGAGGTGATTATATGGATTACAAGGCTGAATATAAATCCCGGCTCCGCAGCGCCGACGAAGCGGTTAAGTGCGTAAAAGACGGCGACTGGGTGGATTTTACCGGCGCGCTGGGCTTCCCCGTGAAGCTGGACGAGGCGCTTTCAAAGCGGGCGCAGGAGCTCAGGCACGTCCGTTTGCAGGGCAATCTGGTGTTCGGGCCCATAAAGTCCGTGGAGGCCGATCCCCTTCAGGAGCATTTTGTATACAGCACCTGGCACTGCTCCGGCTACGAACGGAAGCTGTGCGACAAGGGGCTGTGCTTTTTCACGCCCATGGTCTTCCGCAATCTGAGCTGGTATTACAAAAGCTTCCTCCATGTCAACGTGGCCATGATGACCGTGGCTCCCATGGACGCCCACGGATATTTCTCCCTCTCCTGCGTGGCGGGCCTTTCAAAATTCATTCTGGACCAGGCGGACATTGTGATTCTTGAGGTAAACGAGCACGCCCCAAAAATGCGGGGCGGCTTTGAGGAGGTCATCCACATATCCGATGTGGACATGGTGGTGGAAAGCGGCCTTTCGGCCTATCCCGTGGTACCCGCGGCAAAGCCCGGCGAAAACGATATGACCATCGCCTCCTTCATACTGCCCCACATTGTTGACGGCGCCACCGTACAGCTGGGCATCGGCGGTCTGCCC
>CAZLIJ010000059.1:2702-7944 GCA_964559305.1 uncultured Oscillospiraceae bacterium
CCCAACGCTCTGGGCGAGCAGATAGCGGGCTCCGATCTCAAGGATCTTGGTATGCACACGGAGCTTTGCTCCGACGCCTATCTCTCAATGTATCAGCGGGGCAAGCTGACAAACAGGCTGAAGACCCTCAACCGGGGCAAGGGTCTTGCCGGTCTTGTCACCGGCAGTCAGGCGCTTTACGACTGGGTGGACGATAACCCCGGCGTCATAACTGCTCCCCTTTCATATGTGAACGACCCTGCCGTTATCGCCCAAAACGACAACATGGTGTCCATAAACGGCTGCGTGTCCGTTGATCTATACGGGCAGGTGTGCTCGGAATCCTCCGGCACAAGGCAGATAAGCGGCACCGGCGGACAGCTGGACTTTCTCACCGGCGCCGCCATGAGCCGGGGCGGAAAGGCCTTTTTGTGCATGACCAGCACCTTCACCGACAAGTCCGGCGTGCTCCGCTCCCGCATCGTGCCCACCTTTGCCGGCGACATCGTCACCTCCCCCCGCTCTCAGGCCTACTACATCGTCACGGAATACGGCTGCGTCAATCTGGCGGGAAGATCCACCTGGGAACGGGCCGACGCGCTTGTATCCATCGCCCACCCGGATTTCAGGGAAGAACTGATAAAGGCGGCGGAGAAGCAGAAGATCTGGCTGCCCGCCAACAAAAGATAACAAAAAATCAGGCCGGTATACCGGCCTGATTTTTTTATCATTACTGGAAATAGTTTTCAAACAGACTGTATGTTTTACTCCCCACCGTAAGCGTAAGCCCGGAGAGAGTGTAGTCGGTTTCGCCGAGCTTTATCACCGTGCCGTCGGAAAGGGTGACAGAATCGTAATCGCCATAAAAAGCGTCGGTCATCTCCTTGAATTCCCCGAAGCGGTACGAACCGTCAGCGGTGTTGACATACATGGCTTTTTCTTCGCTGCCGCTTTCGGTATACTTCCACAACATCAGCGTTTTGCCGTCCTTTGAAACGGCCACCGACGCCCCCTCGCTGCCCTGTATGTTGGTGGAGCCCACCGTGCTCATAAGGTCCAGCGCCAGCACTATCTGCTGCCTTTGGATATCATACACGAACACTCCGAAATAGCCGTGGAACACGGCGATATTCTTATCCGCGTAGTCCAGCATCACACCGACGCCGGTACTGGTGCCGGGCATCAGACCTGTGGGAGCGAAGTCACCCCCGGCGTAGAAGCACAGGGAATCCGCTATGGCTCTCACTCTTGTGCCCCAGCCCTCCATCATTTCAGCGGGATATCTGCACTCAACAGCGTAGGTATAGCCCCCAGTTTCAAGAGTATAAATATCGATACTCGAAGCGCCGGAGGAATAGTTGTGGCATCTGCCAATGATTCCGCCGATCTTGTTCCAGTTTCCGCTGCCGGTCTCTTTGGCGCCGCCGGAAAGGGTCTGGGCCGCCTCGTCGCCGGTCTTGCCCTCCACGCGGGAAAAGGTGACGGTCACGTCGCTGTTGGCGTCCGGGCTGAAGGAAAGCGTTCCCACCGGGGAATCCAGTCTGCTCCAGTCCTCAGCGGGTATTAGTATGGCCATCACGCCCAGACTCCAGTAATCGGCGGCTACCGTTTCCCGCTGTCCCTCAATTGAGAAAGAAAGCGTGGCGGGCATACCCTTTTTAAGGCCCTGGCTTTCGTATATGGCCAGCACGTCGATCTCTCCGGCATAGCCCGTGCCGCCGGTGAGCGTCACTTCAAAGTAGAGCTCCGTGAAGCGCTGGAACTCAGCGCTGTATTCGCATTTCACTCCCGGATTAACAGGAATGGTTTCATGGTAGGAAATGCCGTTGCCGTCGTCGTCCAGATACCTGCCGGTGGCGTCGATGGCCTGCACACCCTTGGGCGGCGTATAATAAAGCATCACGGTGCCATCCTCAGTCTTTGTAAAGCTCATGCTCTGCTTGAGCTCGCCCACCGGATCTCCGGAAGTCTTTGTGCCGGAAAATGAGCAGCCCGCCGCCAGCGCGCAGACAAGTATCACCGCCACAGCGGCAAGGAAAATGTGTTTCGGTCTTTTTGCAATCAATGTTATTCTCTCCTTCAGGCTGTTTTTTCCGCCGGTCATGGTGGTTGCGCAGCGCAGGATGTTTTTCGTTCCGCCCGCCGCCGTCAGGCCGATGAGCGTGCGGCCATAGGATATCCGCTCGCTCTCACCAAGGGCTTTGATGGCGTCCTCGTCGCAGGCAAGCTCCCCGTCCCGCTTGGACAGTGCCGCCGCCCACCACACCAGCGGGTTATACCAGTGCACGATAAGGCAGGTGCATCTCAGCGCGCTCCATAATCCGTCCAGATGGCGGAAATGGGCGCACTCATGGGCCAGAACGTGGCGCAGAGATGCCGGGTCATTTTGTGTTTCGCATGTTATGTAAACCTTTCCCAGCATCATACAGGGGCTGGGCAGGCCTTCCGCCGCGTAAACCGGCAGGCGGCAGTCCGCGTCTATGGCGCGTCTTGTGCGGCGCAGTCTCATGTAAAAGCTGAAATTTGAAAGGATAAACGCGCCGGCGGTGACGGCCATGCCGCAATACCAGACGCTCCGCAAGATTACCCTGGGGCTTATGCTACCGGTGCTTTCCGACACCGCTGAATTATCCGCGGCGCCATTATCGCCGGGGACAGCGTGCAGCGCAGGGAGCTGGGTCACGGTCTGCTCCACCATTTCCGGCACCCGGCTCACCGCTGTCTGGGGAAGCTCAAAAATCGAAAAAGGTATCAGCAGCCGCAGCAGCACCAGCGCCCACACAGCGTATTGGAGCCGAAGGCTGATCTTTCCGCGAAAGAGATATCTCAGCGCAGCGACAATGACAATAAGCGCCGATGACGACCATATCCACTCACTCATCGCTCTCCTCCTCGGCCTTTTTCAATATGGTGTACAGCTCATCCAGTTCTTCCTTTGAAAGCCGCTGCGTTTGGGTCATGGAGCTGAGCAAAAGCCCCACGCTGCCCTTATATACCCGGTTGATAAAATCGTCCGTTTCTCTTTCCGCGGCGGCGGAGCGGGCCACCAGGGGCGCGTATCGGCGCACATCCGCGGATTCGTCGCAGGATATAAGTCCCTTTTCCGTCATCCGCCGCAGCATGGTGAGGGTGGTGGATTTCGACCAGCCCACGTTTTTTTTCAGATATTCCACAGTCTCGCGGCCGGTGCGGGGCGACGACACCCATAGGCACTCCATCACGTTCCACTCGCCGTTTGTAAGTCCGTTTTCCATACTTTCACATCCTTGGTTTAACCTGTAAACCACAATAGCACCGGTGGTTTACTTTGTCAACCGTGTATTAATAAAAAAGACCGCTCTTGTGAGCGGTCTTTTAAGAAATCAGTAATAGCGCTTATTCTTGTTTTTGCGGGCTGCTTCGGACTTCTTGCGGCGCTTGACGCTGGGGCTCTGGTAGTACTCTCTCTTCCGCAGGTCGGCCATAACGCCGTCCTTGGCACAGCTGCGCTTGAATCTCTTCAGCGCGTTGTCCAGGGATTCGTTTTCCTTGACATAAATTTCAGACATATATTTCCCTCCCTCCGAATGCGCACGGGACGCACAAAGGGCCAATAATCATTTGGCTTTTTAACGTTATTATTATAAGGGTTTGTTACTCTGATGTCAACAACTTTTACCGCGCGGGTTTCAAAATTATGTTGACGAGCTTGTTTTTAACCACGATACTCTTGACGATCTCCATGCCCTCCATGAGCTTTTTTATCTTCTCATCGGCGCAGGCGGCGTCCAGCGCGGTCTTGTCATCGCAGTCGGCAGGAACGGTCACAGTGGCTTTGACCTTGCCGTTTACCTGCACCGCGATCTCCTTTTCGTCGTCCAGGGTCTTGGCTTCGTCGTACTCCGGCCACTTCTGCTGGCAGGCCATGGCCTCAAAGCCCTGTATCTCCCAAAGCTCCTCGGCAATATGGGGCGCGAAGGGTGAGAGCAGCGTCAGCAGGGCCTTGATATCGCCCCGTCCGGGCTTGCACTGATAGAACTGATTCACCAGTGTCATCAGTGAGGCGATGGCGGTGTTGAACTTCATGTTCTCTATATCTTCGCCCACCTTTTTGATGGTGCGGTGCACGGCCTTTTCGTTGTCGGCGCTGTACTTCTCACTGCCGTCGATCTTCTCGCTGGCAACATTCCACACACGGTCGAGAAAACGCTTGCAGCCTTTTACGGCGGTGTCGTTCCATGGCACGGCTTTTTCAAAGTCGCCGATGAACATGATATACAGGCGCAGGGTATCCGCGCCGTACTGGGCAACAACGTCGTTGGGATTTATAACATTACCTCTGGACTTGGACATTTTTTCGCCGCCCTCGCCCAGTATCATGCCGTGGCTTGTGCGCTTGGCGTAAGGCTCCTTGGTGGGTACAACGCCGATGTCGTAAAGGAATTTGTGCCAGAAGCGGGAGTAGAGCAGATGCAGGGTGGTGTGCTCCATGCCGCCATTGTACCAGTCCACCTGATTCCAATAGTCCACAGCGTCTTTTCCCACCAGCGCGTTGTCGTTGTCGGGGTCCATGTATCTGAGAAAATACCAGCTTGAGCCGGCCCAGTTGGGCATGGTGTCCGTTTCGTGCTCGGCAGGGCCGCCGCACTTGGGGCAGGTGCACTTGACCCAGTCGGTCATGTGGGCCAGCGGGGATTCGCCGTTATCGGTGGGTTCATAGCTCTTCACGTCTGGCAGCAGCAGGGGCAGGTCTTTTTCGTCCATGGGCACCCAGCCGCACTTGGGGCAGTTTATGATGGGGATGGGCTCGCCCCAGTAGCGCTGACGGGAAAACACCCAGTCGCGCAGCTTGTAGTTGACCTTTTCCCGGCCTATGCCGTTTTCCTCCACCCACTTTTTCATGGCGGGGATGGCCTGCTTGACGGTCATGCCGTCCAAAAAGCCGGAGTTTACCATTATGCCGGTGTCGTCCTTCAGGGTGAAGGCCTCTTTGGTGATGTCGCCGCCCTTGACCACTTCAACGATGGGCAGGCCGAACTTGGTAGCAAAATCCCAGTCGCGCTGGTCATGGCCGGGCACGCCCATGACAATGCCGGTGCCGTATGTTATAAGAACGTAGTCGGATACGAATATGGGCACTTTTTTGCCAGTGGCGGGGTTTATGGCCTCTATGCCCTCCAGCCGCACTCCGGACTTGTCCTTATTGAGATCGGTGCGCTCCAGATCTGATTTTCTGTACGCCTCGTCGATGTATTTCTGGACTTCGTCCCAGTTTTTGATCTGG